>JBIKQC010000522.1:0-3356 GCA_044349855.1 Saprospira sp. | reverse complement strand
TGAGACTGATTTACTGCAATCTGTTTTTCAGCATCTACAATGCGGTTGTTCAGTTGTTTTTGCTGTTGCAGGAAATTGTCAAGCTGTGATTTGAGATCACCATGTTTTTTACGGATCTGTTCCAGGCTGTCAAAAGCTTCCTGAAGTTCACCGTTATATATATCAAGAATCTCTTCTTCCGATTTTACCTCGCCCTGGAATTTGGAAATATCCTTTTCAGTTTCCTGTTGTTTTAATGCAGCAGCCTCAATACGGCTTTCCAGTTTTTCATTATTCTGTTGAATAAACAGGGTTTTCTGGGACAGCATTTTGGAGTCATTCTCCTTGTTTTTAATGCGCCCGACCAGATTATTCAACTGTTTTTGTGCCAAGGAAAGCTGCTGTTCCTGATCCAGATGTGAAGCTTTTGCCTTTTCCACCTGTTTTTCAAGCACATTTACATTTTTTTCAGCGGATTCCAATGCAACTTTTTCCTGTTGGATCTTTGTTTCCAGCGATTTAAAGCTATTTTTTAGGCTGTTGATTTTAATACAGTGCAGCTCAATACTCAAGGTTTTGTATTCAGCTTTTAATTCCAGATAACGCTTAGCTCTTTTGGCCTGTTTTTCCAATGTTTTTACCTGCCCTTCAATTTCAAAAAGCAAATCTTCCACACGGGCCAGGTCTTCTTCAGTTTGTTGAAGTTTGGAAAGTGTTTCCTTTTTGCGCAGTTTATATTTGGATACACCTGCAGCCTGTTCAAAAAGTCGAAGACGGCTGTTGTCCTTATCGGCCAAAAGGTCATCCACCATGCCCAATGCGATGATTGCATATGAATCTGGGCCCATACCTGTATCTGACAAAAGATTGTTGATGTCTTTCAGACGGCATTTTATACCATTCAAAAAATATTCGCCGCTACCGTCTTTGTATAAGGTGCGTTTGATGGAAACCTCCTTAAATTCGGTGGGCAGGATGCCTTTATTATTGTCAAAATGCAGGGTAACTTCAGCAAGTCCTGAAGCCTTACGGGTTTTTGTGCCGTTAAAAATTACATTCGTCATACTGTCCGAACGCAACTGTTTGGTTTTCTGTTCGCCCAATACCCAACGGATAGAGTCAACAATGTTGGACTTACCGCAACCGTTTGACCCTACAATCCCAATAACATCTTCGCTGAAGTTGATGACGGTTTTCTCTGCAAAACTTTTAAAACCTTTAAGTTCAAGACTTTTTAGGCGCATAATAATGAAAGTATATATAGGCAATTGCCGGATAATTCAAAAGTTATTGTGTTAAGGGTTGCAAAAATAGGGATTATTTTTGTCTTTGTCAAGTGTTGTGTTGTTTTTGGTTTTTAGTGGAGATTCTTTAGCGTTTTGTTATTAAAATTTGATGTTTTGTACTGCTCTATTCAAAGATCGGTTTAAATCTTTTTGAATTTAATAATTGCATCTATTCCTCAAATATGCTATATTCGTGTTATCATGAGATGTTTGACTCAATAATAAACTCCCAATTTTTTTCAAATTTAAAATGGAAGAACAGACTAAAATAATCATTTACAATACTGCTGACGGTAAGACTGCAGTAAGGCTCTATGCCCGCGAAGGAATGGCTTGGATGAGCCAAAATCAGTTAGCTGAACTTTTTGCCACCTCTGTGCCAAATATTAGTATGCATATATCTAATATATTGTTAGACAATGAATTGATTGAATCATCAGTAGTTAAGTATTACTTAACTACTGCCCCAGATGGAAAAAATTATGATGTAGCTTTTTATTCCCTTGACATGATTTTGGCAATAGGTTTCAGAGTGCGGAGCAAAAGGGGGACACAATTTAGAATTTGGGCGAATCAGAATCTTAAAGGGTATATGCTCAAAGGTTTTGTTATGGATGATGAGCGTTTGAAAAATCCTGACGGTCGTCCGGATTATTTTGAAGAACTGATGGAACGGATTAGAGACATTAGAGCCTCTGAAAAGCGTTTTTATCAGAAAGTTCGAGACTTATTTGCGCTAAGCAGTGATTATGACCATAGCGATAAGGCAACTCAAATGTTTTTTGCTGAAACTCAAAACAAGCTACTATATGCTTTAACCGGACAAACTGCTGCTGAATTGATTCTGGCAAGAGCAAATGCCGAAATACCTAATATGGGTCTGACCTCTTGGCATGGAAATATTGTTCGTAAACAGGATATTACAGTAGCAAAAAATTACCTTAGTTTTGATGAAATAGACAGTCTAAACAGATTAGTAGTTATTTTCTTGGAAAGTGCTGAGCTAAGAGCTAAAAACAGGCAAGATATTACAATGCAGTTTTGGCGTGAAAATGTTGATAGAATGCTTGATTTTCAGGATAAGACAATCCTTAAAAATTTAGGTACAATCAGTAATGAGACAATGGAAAGCAAAATAAGAGAAATTTATGATCAATATGATAAAAAACGAAAGCGAATAGATGCTTTGGAGGCTGATATCTTTGATTTGGAAGCATTGAATAAACTTGAAACGCAGATTAAAATGGATAAAAAATAAGAGTATTTATTCATGGAACAGTTCTTTTATAAATTTAACGATTATTTAATAAAAAAATATAATTTTGCATTAGCAGTTTAAAATTTTGTAAAAATCATAGCAGAAATGCATATTGGATTTCATCAATTTTAGTCTGATTGTTAATTCACATCACACATCTCACCTTTATGAATCAAACTAAAACCAAAATAGCCGGCATTGGCTTTTATGTACCCGATAAAGTAGTTAAAAATGATGATCTTAAGGAAGTCATTGAAACCACAGACGAGTGGATTCAGGAACGTACCGGCATAAAAGAACGCCGATACATTGAGCGTTTTAAAGAGAATACCACCACAATGGCCGTGAATGCTTCTAAAATTGCCTTGGAACGTGCCGGTATAGCAGCAGATGACGTCGATTTTATCATTTTTGCCACGCTCAGTCCCGATTATTATTTTCCGGGCTGCGGGGTGCTGCTTCAAAGGGAATTGGGGATTAAAAACAATTGCGGAGCTTTGGACATCCGCAATCAGTGTTCTGCATTTATTTATGCTATTTCGATTGCAGATCAGTTTATTAAAACAGGGATGTATAAAAACATTCTGGTAGTGGGATCTGAAACGCATTCTGCCGGATTGGATTTCAGTAATAAAGGAAGAAATGTTTCTGTTATATTTGGCGATGGGGCAGGAGCAGTAGTGTTGCAGCCGACTACTAAAGAAAATCAGGGCATTTTGTCTACTCACCTGCACGCTGAAGGACTACATGCCGAAAAATTGGCGTTCCTGCATTTGGGCGCCCATAGCGGTGTGTTTACGGGAGATACAAGCGATTTTGAAAGTTCAGGTCAA
>JBIKQC010000521.1:0-3361 GCA_044349855.1 Saprospira sp. | reverse complement strand
GTAGCAACATTATGGATAAAAAGATATAAATTTATACAGTTTGGAACATCATGTTCGGTTTTAAAGTAAGATATATAATTATAAACAGGATTGTCACATGAAAAAATACTTGGTTCTTTGGTGCCTCTTGACGGTGTATATACCCGTGCAGGCGCAGCTTTTCATCAACGAAGGCAGCAATAAAAACTATTCAACTATAACTGATGAAGACGGTGAATATGAAGATTGGATTGAGCTTTACAATGCAGCGGCAGTACCTATAGATTTGTATAATTATTCCCTTACCGACAGGTCCTCTCTGCCAACACAATGGACATTTCCTCATTCAATGCTGCCTGCCGGAGCATACAAAGTTATTTACTGCAGCGGCAAAAACAGAATGGAGTCTGTGCCATTTACCGCAGTTGCAAATGAAACAGTCTTCAGCCCGCAACAGAACTGGAACACTCATAATTTAAGTACCCCTTTTTATTGGGACGGTGTCAGCAGCCTTGTAATTAATATCTGCAGTTACAGCGGCAGCGGCTATACGGCCAATTCAATATTCAGACAGTCCGCAACTCCGTACTCATCTTCTCTTGCAGCTTTTGTAGATAACAGTGCCGCATCCTGCACCGCAATTACGGGGACTACTTATAACCAAAGGCCGAATATGAGATTAAACGGCCTAACCATAGGAACAGGCAATATTCAGAACGGTGCAACCGACTATCCTGCTCCCTACGGCAATTGGTATTGGAGTGCCCGGCATCAGCTACTTATACCCGCTTCTGAGCTGACTGCAGCTGGGCTGACCGCAGGCAACATAACAACGCTGGCTTTCGACGTAGTAACACCCGATCCCTGTGTGTACGACTACATTGACATCAGTATGAACCTTTCAAATTTGAGCAGCCTCAGCAATAACTTTATTCCACCGGGCGGAAATAATTTTCATACGAATTTCAAAATTTCGAGTAACGGAGAATTAATTCAGCTCAATAATCCTAACGGTAACATACAAAGCAGCCTTTTTGTAAACTGTCCGGCTACAGATGTAAGTAAAGGTTTATTGCCTGATGCCTCAATAAATACAGCATTCTTTTTACCGCCTACGCCCGCTGCTACCAATAACGGATCTGCTGGATTGGCCGCTCCGGCACTTCCTCCTACCTTCAGTATGGCATCGGGGATTTTATCAGCTCCGGTCAATATCACTATCAACAATCCCAATGGAACGGGTTCGGAAGTTCGCTACACCATTGACGGAAGCGACCCTACTCCGGCTTCAACACTTTACAGTGCCCCCATTTTCGTTTTTCAGAATACTGTCCTTAAAGCAAGAGTCTTTGTGTCGGGAAGTATTCCGAGTACTGTTGTTGGAGCATCTTATCTGTTAAATATCAGTCATCAGACACCTATTCTGTCACTTTATACTGACAATGCTAATTTGTATGGTGCCAATGGCAACTTCGACCACCCCTACAATGATTGGTTAAAATCGGTACAGGTGGATTATTTCGACGCAGCAGCAGCTCATAATCTTGTATTTTCACAACATTCCGGAATGATTCAGGACGGTGGCGCCGGCGGCAGCCGCGGAAATCCTCAACGTTCTTTCCGTTTGGAATTGGACCATAATGTAGTCGGTGACGGACCTGTGCAGGAGACCCTCATAGAACGCAGACCGAACAGGAATAAATTCAGCAAGTTATATTTCAGAAACGGCAGTAATCAGTTTTTGGCTTTTCCATACAAGGATGCTGCGCAGGTGGCCATGATGGCCGATGAAACAAATAATTACTATTCGGCCATGCAGCCGGTTTCTGTTTACATAAACGGTCGCTATTTTGGCTTGTACGAAATGCGCGAAAAATTTGATGATGAATACTTTAATGAATATGATAATGCAGTTGAGAGTACTGTAGATATCATGAGCCTGAGTTATTATTACAACGGTATTCTGCGTTCGGTAGAAGGAGATCCGGTAGACAGTTTTTTTACAGCTTACAATGAACTGAAAGCGCTCAATCCGGCCGATACTGCTTATTGGTCACAGGCAGACCGTTATTTTGATATGCAATATTACAATGATTATATCATTGCCGAATCTTGGATGCCCAATACTGATTGGCCGCAAAACAATATAAAAATTTATCGTTCCAATGCAACCGGAAACCGTTTCCGCTTCTGCCTGATTGATTTGGAATTGTCCATGAACCCAAATGGATGGACCGATTGTGGATTCGACCATATCGATTATATGCTGAATTACAACAGCGCCAATCCTTATATCAATATTTGGCAGCACGGCCTGCAGAATAACCGTTTTCGAGATTATTTCATCAACCGCTTTGCCGATCTGATGAACACAAGTTACGATACTTCAAGACTGCGTCAGATCAATCGCGATATGTTCAACGAAATGGTGGTTGAAATGCCGAATGAATATGCCCGATGGGGCAATGGCAATATTCAGCAGCAGATGAATGATTTTTATCAGAATTATCTCACTTTTGACAGTCAGCTTATTTGCAGATCTGCAGAGGTCAGAGACGACATACAGTCAGGCTTTAATTTGCCGCAGCAGGTTGATATCAGCCTGGATGTTTTTCCTGCAGCTGGAGGAAATGTAAAGATCAGTACTGTTACACCGGAAAACTATCCTGTAACTTGGGTATATTTTGACGGCCTGCCGGTAAAAATTGAGGCAACGGCCAATCCCGGCTATCGTTTTTCACATTGGGAAAATAATCCGCTGATTACTGACACGCTTAATCCTATTTTTCGGGATACGCTCAATGCCAATCTGCTTTTCAGGGCTCATTTTGAAGAAATTCCCAACTATGTACCGCTTGTGGATGATTTTGAAAGGAATTTTACGCTTTTCCCCAATCCTGCCGAATCCAGAATAACCCTAAAATCTGAAAATCCAAATTTGCTTAACAACGCTATTTATCAGATAATAGCTGTTGACGGACGTATATTGGAAAAAGGAGCGCTTCCTGCTGAAAGTATTAATGAGTTTTCCATCGGGCATTTACCTCCGGGTCTCTATTTCTTTAAAATCACAGATTCAGGTTCTGCAGTAAATAGATTGATAAAATTTGTAAAAATGAATTGATAGGATGATTTTTTACTTATACACTTAGCGGGATAGTGTCAACATAAACTTTATCGCCATTTGCAAGGTACTTGCCACTGCATAATTATTTATTAAAAAAGAAACAGCCTTTGATCTGCTGACCAAAGGCTGCTGACCAAAGACTGCTTTATATATTGAACCAAAACCAATAAGAATTTTTCAGGTTCATTAATCTGTCCTGCAGGAATGTTTTTAAAACATAATATTTATTCAATTGCTTTTGCTAAGTTATCAACA
>JBIKQC010000404.1:0-4604 GCA_044349855.1 Saprospira sp. | reverse complement strand
GGGCTCAATGATAATATAATCTTTTGTTTCTACAATATCTGTTTTCTTCATCTTCTTCATCTATCCAGGTAGTTTGCCATAAGCTTCGTCACCTATAATTTTTAAAATGTCTTTAATTTCGGGAGTTTGTTCTATATTGTCTTGTGTAGGGAGCTGCATGCTTTGGTTGAATTTTTCTAGTGGTAATAATTCGGAGCTTCTGCCTCGTTGCCTTTTTTACATCGCATCAGTAGTAAATCTAAGCACTTTTATCGAAATAAACAAGCCCCAATACAACAAAAAGCCCTTTTTACAGGAGCTTATAAAAAGGGCTTGGTTATGTGGGTGGAAGTTGTTATATTGGCGGTTTTTTTGAGCCTGTTAATGGAACTAACAAAACCAAAATTTAAAATTCAAGCAATGTCATTAAAGAAGGGCTTTTTAGTGTCATCATGGATAGGCAAATTTGGCATAAATTCTTGCAATATAAACCTTCGCAATATGATTAGCAATGCTTTTTGATATTGCACCTCTCCATTTGTTAATTTGTTGAAATTTACCTGTTCTCCCGAATATAGCATTAGATAAAAATTATAGGGAAAAGTTAAAGTAATTCCACCGTCCCCATCCGAATGACTAATTTTTATTGATTTAACCTGTTTCCATTCAATGAAATAAACATCTTTTTTCTTAAAATAATAATTACTAATGGTAAGGATTCCTTTCCCATCAATTTTTGTCAGAATACCTTTTTCTTTTCTAGCTTTCAGCCAAAATAATATCAGTGTTGACACAATAAAAATTAGTGTAAACGCAATATAAATGTACAAATCATTAATAGGCTTTAATAGTTCTCTAAGTTCGATGGGCATTACAAAATAAAAAAGACAGATAGCCAATGCGGAAAGAAGGGCAGGGCCTATTAGTATTTGCAAAATACCAGACTTTTGAACAGGACCAATAACAATATAATCCTCGTGAATGGAAATGTTTTCAGTCATTGCTATCGAATAGGTAATTTGCTGGAAATTTCACGACCCATAATTTTTAAAATAGCTTTAATTTCAGGAGTTTGTTCTATGTTGTCTTGTGTAGGGAGCTGCATGCTTTGGTTGAATTTTTTTGTATTATCTTTCTAGGGGTAATAATTCGGAGCTTCTGCCTCATTGCCTTTTTTTGCATCGCATCAGTAGTAAATCTAAGCACTTTTATTGAAATAAACAAAAAACTGAAATTCTATCGAGGCAACTATTCTAAAAAATACTCATAGTTTGATACAGCAGCTTCCTTACAAAGCTCTTCTGCTTTTTTACGAAGCATGTGCTTGAATTCAAAAGAGCTGTCTATTGACATTATCGCTAGAGAATCGAGCTGAACTTCACGTTCAAGTAGTGGATTTAGCTGTTTTTTGAATTTTTTTGTACCAATTTTTGAATTAAAATACAAAAAGCGCAGCTCTTGCGGACTGACTTCTTCGATGATTCCTGTATAGTTTTGTGACCCTATAGCACTTCCTGTGCAATCATCAGTAAGAGGATTTTCGATTTTTATATCAAAAAACCAATATTTCCCTATTCTGAAAAACTGTTTCCCTTCATGTGCAGAGTAGGCACGAAAAACACGAATCCGTTTTTGACAATCTACCGCGTCACATTTTTTATTTAGCTTATTCGGTCTGAAATTATAGTAAGAATAGGCATTGTCTGCATAATTTAACGCAGTAGGTTCTGATAAATAGTTTTCATAGAAGAACATTGTTGTTCCGATAGAACTTGCCGAGTCAAAAGTCTCCCAGCAAGAATATGGCTTCATTATGGATAAAATTTCATTCTTATCTATGATGGCAAGTTTATTCAGTTCATTCATACTTATTGCCTTATGATAAGTATTTGAATGTTGTGAAATTTTTCCTAAAGCACCCCTTTTTTTAGGATTTATATTGATTGTTAAGGTACTTGAGCTAAAATCTAATAGGATACTATCCTGCTATTGAACATAGAAAGCCTGATTATTTAGTATAAATGGTCTGACCGTATCGCATGATTCTGTGCATACAACTAAACTTCCATCTTTTGGTATAATAATACCGATATGTTCCCCATTGGCATTAACCCAAAGACCAGATAATTCATTATTAAGAACATAGTCCTTGAATCCTGTATCTTGCTTCCCAATACAAGATGCTAAAAGCAACAATAATAGAAAAGACATTATATATTTGGCCATAGGGGAGTAGTTTGTTTTTTTGCCCATCGAAATGAAATGCACAATAAAAGCCATGAGCTCAATTTTACGCTAAATGTTTGAAATTCAATTGTATTGTAATAATGATTTTGAGCTTTATATATGTTAAGCATCTTATCTTATCTGCCTAAATTTAACCCTTGCTTTTTTGTTTTTATGCTGATGACCTACAAACTGCCAACGCTTGCCATTCATTTCAAAAATAGGATTACAACTAAATTTATATCCTGAAGCAAATTCCGTTGTATCTGTGCTAAACTGAAGCAAATTCATTTTCTGCCCTTCCAAAAATAGACAATCATTACATTTTAGAGCATCAGCGTTGAAATACTCGATTGTTAGTACATGCAGTTGATTTTCTTTAATAAAATCAGTTGTGCGCCTATTGGCATATTTATTTTTGCAAGGCTCTTGCCTATTTGAGTCATTGGGAGGGCTAGGGTATTTTCGTGGTGCTAATATTGCAATACTATCGCTATGGTGAACGATATTTGTACTATCCACATTTTTAGCTGTTTCTGTGGCAAAGCCGCAACAAGTGAGCGATATATCTAAATCTTCGTCGCGACGCCAATTCCAATATTTTATATAAATAGTTTCCCCATTTTTAAACTGGTATCTGCCTTCCTGATAGCTGTTAAAAGGGCTTGACGCGAATTTGAGGTCTATCAATAGAAAACGCTTTGTTTGGCATGAACTAATGCTGATAAGCAGCGATAGAAAGAAGAAGTAGGTATAAATTTTCATGCAAAATTAATAGAAGTTGAATGTAATCCCATCTAAATAGAAAATTATCAGTTTACTCAATCGCTGCTAAGTCTAGTGGTTTATATGCGTCATTTATGATGCGAATCTGTGGAGCAAATTTCTGTATTCCATAAAGTGCTAGTTCCCGTTCATCCGTAAGTTTTGTAAAGTCAACAATTTCATCAGAATGGAGCAAAAGATAAAAAGAATAACCTGCCTCATCATCAAATTTTATCGTAACAGCTCTTACCGATTCCCAACCTATTGTAATTACCGTTTTTCGATTAATGAAATTTTTACGGAAGACAAAAATACTAGCTTTATCTATTTTGGTAGTTATACTAGTATTGCCACTAAGCATAAGATGAATGAAAGAAAGAAAAAAAACAGGAAACAAAAACGTAAATATAAGCATAGCGAAATAAAAACTAACAAGTAATTTTTCATTGATTATGCCTCCTAAAAAAAAAGAATACCAATCGAAAGTGCAGCAGCTGCTGATAATAGAAGACTACGAATCAGTATTATCAAATTATTATCTTTGAAAGAGGGCTCAATGATAATATAATCTTTTGTTTCTACAATATCTGTTTTCTTCATCTTCTTCAACTATCGAGGTAGTTTGCCATAAGCTTCGTCACCTTTAATTTTTAAAATAGCTTTAATTTCGGGAGTTTGGTCTATATTATATTGTGTAGGGAGCTGCATAACACGCCAATTATTAAAATCTGGTATATTAGTTTTTGAATAGTCCCTTAGTTCATGAAAGGAGGCCTGGAGGTATTGATAGAATATCCAAATCTATAAGGGAAATAAGTATCAGGCTGGTATTTTGTGATAATTTGTTGGCTTCGATCTTCTGTATAAAAATATTCCCTCGTCAGGAGCAGTTTTTTACCCTTAAAAAAACTAATTTTTTCTAATGCTCCGGCAGCATTAAAAAACAGTTTTTGTTTAATTTTTTTGCCTTTCAAGTCAAAAATTGCCCAAAAGGCTTTGTCAAAGCCTATATCAGGGATGAAATACATACTATTGTTTTCAATAGGGTCATAAATAATATCATACCGACAACTATCACAATTGGAACTGATGCTGAATTTTTGAACATCTTGCTTTTTCTTATTAGCCATTCTATCAATGATAGTTGTTTCTATACGGTATCCACTGAGTCGATTATTTTTATTGTATTGATAGCTGATCTCTTTATTTTTGTACTCCTTTTTTTGCAAGTATTTATAATCTATATGAAAACCACCACTAAGTGCAAATAAATCGAACTCCATATTTCGTTCATCTTTCACAAAAAGTAATCCTCTTGCACTATCGCTCTGTAATTCTACCCGACATTTATTACGTCTTGCGGTGCCGTCTATATTTAAAGAAACCTCTATGCTATCCAATGATCTTCCTTCGGTTATATTTTTATATGCCTTATAATGATATGCTTTTTTATTGGAAATAATTTCGATATTCGATTTAAAAAAAGACCCTTCATGGGTTGACATTTCAACGGTTTGCACCGAATCGGCAAGTCCCTTTGCCAAATAGGATGTATTATTGTCGTTGTATGCGAAAAGTAGATCATGCCTTTGTTTGTCAAAATCGATGGGTACTCCACTCCATCTACGTTTAAG
>JBIKQC010000243.1:0-7283 GCA_044349855.1 Saprospira sp. | reverse complement strand
AAAAATCACAAATGTAAGCAGAGTCGGTATTTTGACTAAACAACATGAAGTCATCTCGTGAATCTTTTGCTACGAAAAAAAAGTGGTTTTGTGCTTCTCTGATGGTATAGTAGTGATCATTGCCCTCATGGGCTTTAGCAACTTTTTCGATATCTAAAAAAGAATTTAAATTCATAATTAAGTGCTTCTCTTCGAACAATACCATTCTAGAAATATAACTATCCAATTGAGAATGATTTTTTAATTTTATTCGTGGGTAAGGTTTGGTTACCAAGTTATCATAAGGCAGCTGTGCAAAGGCAGAAATATATTGCAATATAAAAACAAAAAGAGTGATGATTATTTTACACATATAAAGGATTGTATTTTTTTTCTTGATATGATGGCAAAAAATTGACATTTTTGTTATTCAGTTATGGTATATCCAAACCTATAGGGGAAATAAGCATCGGGTTGGTATTTTGTGATAATTTCTTCAATGTATTCTCCCTTATACAAGCGGTATTCCCTTGTCAGGAGCAGTTTTTTACCCTTAAAAAAACTAATTTTTTCTAACGCTCCGGCAGCATTAAAAAACAGTTTTTGTTTAAGTTTTTTGCCTTTCAAGTCAAAAATTGCCCAAAAGGCTTTATCGAAGCCTGTATCAGAAATTAAATACATTTGCGAATTTTCGATTGGGTCATAAATCACATCATATTGGCAACTATCGCAATTGGAGCTAACACTGAAATCTTGAACATAGTGCTTCTTTTTAAGAGCTAAACTGTCTATGATAGTTGTTTTTATAAGGTATCCGCTGAGTCGATTATTTTTGTCGTATCGATAGCTTATTTCTTTCTTTTTGTATTCCTTTTTCTTTAAGCATTCATAAACTTCGGTTGATTCTCCGAAAGCAAATATGTCGAATTCCATATTTCTTTCATCTTTCACAAAGAGCAATCCTCTTGCACTATCACTCTGTAATTCTACCCGACGTTTATTACTTCTTACTGTGTCGTCGAGTTTTAAAGAAACTTCAATACTATCCAAGAGCCAATCGACTCTTACTCTTCTGTGTGCTTTGTAATGATATGTTTTTTTATCGGAAATAATTTCGATATCTGAGCTGTCTTGTTGAGGTGAAGAGACAAAGGACATATTTATCAATTGAGAAGAATCGGCTAGTTTGTCAATTAACATACATACACGTTGAGTATTTCCCCTTAAAAGATGAAATTGACGATTATCTATGGAATAAAAAAACGGAATGCCTTCATAAGGATAGGTAGGCAAGGTTCCTGAAAATTTAAAAAAGGATAATGAATCTGATTGTCTGTGAAATACATTAAAATTGGCATTGTCGAAATGAATGTAGTAAAAAAATTCGTTGGTTGAAATATAGTCGGAATTGGTTTCAGGTTGCTCTTCGGGGACGTCCAAGTTTATACTTAAAACTGAACCATTGGCCGGCTTCCTTCCGAAAGAACCTCCTGTATTTTGTAGAAAGGCATTATTTTCTTTAAAATGAGTCATTTTATAAATATTCCCACTGTAATGGTAATGATGTAAAGGAAACCGCCAACGCCAATCCGGAGGGGCAATTGAATTATCGAGCGGAAGTTGAGCTACCGACGAAAGGCATTGAAAAACAAGGAAAAGAGCGATGACTTTATGCATGTTTTTGTGGCTATTTACAGGGCACTGCCATATACAGATATTGCAGGTATATGGCAGCCATGATTGTAATAAAATTTCCGAAATTTTTCCCATGTCAATGATTGAAAAATTTTATTAGATGTCTTGCTATGCTCAGCGCCTATCGGTCTAAGTCATATTTATGGTATATATTATCATCCTTATTACCTATCGGACCAATATGAACTGTAGTAGATAGATGTATCCCATTGACTTCAAAATTAATGCCCTCGGAGGATAGCGTTAAGTAATAAGATTTCGGGACTAATTCTCCTTTATCGTTTTCAAAATCTTCTGCTATTTGCTTAGGTTTATCTTTAGGGTTATTGCTCACCTTTACCAATTTTAGTGTCTTTTTTAAGTTGTAAACTTGAGTTAGTTCAAATTTTAAAATGTCCTTGATAATTAAAGAGTTTGATGCTGTTGTAGTAGAGTTACTCAGTGCTACACTTGCGTTTGCAGACCCACTTACAACCCCTCCTGATAATTCGATAGATGCAGCAATTTGTTTTTGAACAGCATTAGTTTCTGTATTTAATGCATAAATGCCAACTATACTCAACTCTCCATTTATTGTGGATTTTTCTTGTATTACCTCAGATTCTGCCCAATTGTATTGAAAATTATTATTTCCGCCCCCACGGGAAGTACTCAATTTATTGGAGGTGGTTTTATAAAAAGCTTCACCTGTTTCATCATTTACCAAAGAAAACTCACAAGGAATGACAACTTCTAAAGTATCAATGAGAGGGGTGTCTCCACCGCGAACTGTAATTGTAGTCTTCAAAGTGACAAAAATATCTAATTTTGAATCCATTTTATGGACTACGCTTGCCACCATTTTTTTTATTGGTAGTGGGGGAACAGGCTCATCAGTATTAGTAACAGTTACAGTATATGGGTTAAATAAACCTTTTAAATCACCCAATGAAGGGTATTCAAGACTGTTTTTTAGCTTTTCTACGGCTTCTTCAAGTGTGTTTTTTTCCAAACTATAAATAATGCCATCAAACATTGAAGGAAAGCTTATTTGATAAAAAGCATGTAGGGCATGACCTATAATAAAGTCTTCATTTTTCAACCTTTTTAAGGTTTGATCTGCAAAATAATTTAAGAAAACGTTACTTTGAAAATTTTGCTTGATTAGCGTCATTTTTTGAAAAATCACTTTTGCATCGTATGAAACCTCTTCGTTTTTACTTAAAAAACTTATAAAGGATTCGATTGTTGATTCGAATTGATCCCATGCATCTTTTGCTCTTTGATACTCTTCTGTATTTTTGATCCCATTGTTTTCAATTTGTGTAATACTTTTCTCCGCAGAAGAATACGTTTCCTCATTTTCTAACGAAGCTTTTTCCTCATTCTCCGCCGTTGGTATTTCTTGCTGTTCAGAAGAAACTAACCTCCCCTTTGCAAGCTGTTCATTTTCAATTAAAGTTTTTACCTCCCTTATTAAGGCGAGCTGTTCTTTATTGAATACTTTTGATAAGTTAGGTGCTTGTTTTTGCAATTGTGCCAGTTCTTTCAGACAGGCTTTCAGTTCAAATAAAATTGGATCCATGATTTTTTAGCTATTTTTTGGGGGTTAAACTGTTTTTTGCAACTGAGACATAAGCTGACTCATTTTTTCTAATAGTTCCTTTGCACGACTTTCAACTTGTAAGTCAATTTGTAAATCGGCAGGAGCTTTTTCTAATTGTTGCAATAGTTTTTGAACCTTTGCTAAAAAAACCGTAATCGTTTCTGGAAGCTTTTGCCCCTCGCAGCTTGCTTCAAAGGCTTTGAGTTCGGGTAATAAGGTGTTTTTTAACTGATTTTTTTCCGTTGTAGAAGCATTCAGAAAGCTATGTATATTATTTTTTAGATTTTTTACGTCTGCTTGCAGGCTATCCAAGTCGAAGTTATTGTCAACCGATTCATCAACGCTAACATCATCGTAGTTATCCTCAGGAAGGTTTTCATTTGCATCCACTTCGGCCTCTGAAGCAGCTGCATCGGCAAGTGCCTCCTCTGTTTGAGTGGCTTGCAGTTTAACTTTTATTTTTTCAAAAAGAGGGCTTGCTTTCAATAATAGCAATTCCGGTTTGAGCCCGCCAATATTAATTTCAATTTTGGCCTCTCTTTCGCCAGCTGCATTTTTCTCAATTAAAATGGTTCCTCCTCCCGATTTTTTTAACAAATGCAGTTTTTCTTTCTTGAGTCTTTTCATCTCAAGTTTCATTTCATTTTCTTTTTTGAAAGGAATGGCAATGACTGCTTTTTTACCTTCGAGTTTATAATCTACAAGGAGAATAACAGCTTTAGCCTTTTTCCATGCTGCTTTATTTTTGAAAGCCTTAATAAAATCGGCTTTTTTCATGTCCTTGATTCCATCAAGACTTAATTCTTCGGCCATAGGTTCGATTTAGTTTTTTTAATTTTTGGGTTTGTTGTCGCTTCAAATGTAATCGTTTACAACTGTATAAAAAAGCAGTTTTGAAACTAATCTAACTTTATTTTGCGAATATTAAAAGACACTTGTTTTATTAAATCAAATTCAATATTTTCGCCCCTTTTGTTTTAGGGTATTAAATACTGAAAAAAATCTCTAAAAAGTAAAAGTCAAATCAATAGTTCCTTCTAGTCCCTTTTCATCCCATTTCAAGCTAAAGCTTATAAAATCTCAGTATTTGGTGCGGGTGCTTGGACTACATTGTCAAGTTCACTAATGGCAGTATTCACCTTCTCCCATTGTTTTTTTGCCTTATCTTTTATTTTCTGGTAAATCGCAATTGCTCATGGGTGAATTTTATTACCATAAAGAAGAACTTTCATAAACAGCTTCATATGCACAACTGTCGCAATTGCTTTTGATGAGATAGGTTTGCTTTGATTTTTTTCTCTTTTTACTTTCAGGGCTTTCTGCCATGATTGTATTTACTTGGTAATGTGCCAGTTGATTCTTTTTGTTGTAAAAATACTCGATTTCCTTTTTTACATATTCCTTTTTGTCGAAACTCTTGGGATAGTCGTCGTTATAGTAAATGTCAAAAACGTTAATGTAATTATCAAAAGTGTTAATCTTATCATCTTTTACATAAACCAAAGTGCCGGAGCTGTCATTGCGTATTTCAATATAACGATTGTTTTTTTTCCTTTAAACTCCGATTCAATGCTGTCAAAACGCCCTTTGCAATGGTGGAACGACAGCTGCTATCGACTTGACTGTAACGGGCGGAACAGCTGCTTACACCTTTGATTGGGGTGGTGCTATTGTTACTGAGGACCGCAACGGACTAAGTGCCGGGACTTACGCTGTAACTGTAACTGATGCAAACGGATGTTCAACTATGCCTGCTGCCATTTATATGGTAGAAATTAGTTCCAACGGTATATCGAAAACAATGCGTTTAGTAATTACCCGTAAATAATTGATTTTTCAAAATTCCATTTGGAGTTTTAATAAGAATAGGGGCTGTCCAAAAGTATGGGCGGCCCTTTTTTAAATAAAAAAAGGGTTAATGGAAAAAATTAGATCAGCTATTAAAAATGGGTTAAAATCTGCTTTCACTGCGGCTCTAAAATGAGCAAAAAAAAGAACTGAAAGGCAGAAAGCAATTATAAAAGTGTTTAAGCTGCGGCAAACAATTTGTCAATCAAAAACAAAACTTGACAATAATTTAAATCTCATAAAGTAAACTTAAATGACTCCAATAATTACGGGTTGAGCTTAAATCAAAAAATATTAAAGCGGTAAAATGATAAAATAAAGACTGATTACACAATGCAAAGTGTCAGCAGAATCACCCCTGCATTAAAAACAGGGCGATTCAGTCTTGATTTGGGCCTAATATAAAAGCAGGTAGAACAATTTTTCCCTTATTGCCTTTTACTTTTCTTTAAAAACCCTATCTTTCGGGTTGTATTAATAAAAATCTTCTCATAAGTAATCAAACAAATGTCCAAAACCGCATCATTCCTCGTCGAGGGCAATGCCAAACTTAGCGGTGCCATAACACCGCAGGGCGCAAAAAACGAAGCATTGCAGGTTATCTGCGCAGTTTTGCTTACCGCCGAAAAAGTGACTATTTCCAATATCCCAAATATTGTGGATGTCGTTTTTCTAATAAAACTTCTCGAAGGTTTGGGTGTTGAGGTAGAAAAACTGGATAACAATACCTATTCTTTCTGTGCCAAAGAGATAGATCTGGAATATATGCAGAGCGAAGATTTCGCTCGAAAAGCAGGTCAGATCAGAGGTTCGGTCATGGTCATGGGTCCGCTTCTGGGCCGTTTCGGCAAGGCAGTTTTGCCCAAACCCGGTGGAGATAAAATCGGCCGCCGCCGTATGGATACGCACCTAAACGGATTGCAGCACCTGGGTGTTGACTATGAATATATCGAATCGAGCAATATTTTTCTCCTCAACGGCGAGAAACTGAGGGGTACTTATATCCTGATGGATGAGGTATCTGTAACAGGTACGGCCAATGTCCTGATGGCCGCCGCTATGGCAAAGGGCGTCACCACTATTTACAATGCCGCCTGCGAACCCTATCTGCAACAGCTCTGCAAAATGTTGAACAGCATGGGCGCACGCATCTCGGGAGTAGGTTCTAACCGCCTTGTGGTAGAGGGTGTAGGGGAACTTTATGGTACCGGACACCGCTGTCTGCCCGATATGATCGAAATCGGTTCCTTTTTAGGAATGGCCGCTATGACGCAGTCTGAACTGACTATCAAAAATGTCCGTGTAGATATGCTGGGCAATATCCTGCCTACTTTCGAGCGCTTCGGCATCCGTTTCGAAACCATCGGAGATGACATTTATGTTCCACAACAGGATGTTTATGAAATACAGTCCTTTATCGACGGTTCCATCATGAATGTCTATGATTCTCCCTGGCCCGGTTTTCCGCCCGACCTCATGAGTATCCTCCTCGTTGTGGCTACACAGGCGCGCGGATCGGTACTCATTCACCAAAAAATGTTTGAAAGCCGCCTCTTCTTTGTTGATAAACTTATCGACATGGGCGCACAAATTATTCTATGCGACCCTCACCGCGCCTCAGTTATTGGTCTCAATCGCCAATATCAGCTGCGTAGTATCACTATGACTTCTCCCGATATCCGCGCGGGGGTTTCCCTGCTCATTGCTGCCATGTCGGCCAAGGGTACCAGTCTGATCCATCAGATCAATCAGATTGACCGCGGTTATGAAAGCATCGACCTGCGCCTGAATGCACTGGGTGCTAAAATTCAAAGAATTGACGGGGAGTAATATTATCAAATTTTCAACAGTTTTTTTTATATCGCAACAAAGCAGCAACTTACTATGAAAAAATTACTTTTCCTGCTCCTGTTGTGCTTATTCAGTGCATTTATTTCAGACAAAAACGAAAAACTTGAAACCCAATTGGGCGGCATACAGAAAGAAGTTCTGAAATGGTATCAGGAACTCAACGATTTCAAAAAATGGGACACCAATAATAACGGCATTTTGGATGTGGCAGAAAAAGCTGCTTTGGATGCCAGAAAAAAAGAAATTCTCCTGATATTGAATAGATTATCGGATGTCTCAAAACTGAAAGTGCTGAATATGCCTTTTGCGGGGATTGTGGAGAAGA
>JBIKQC010000087.1:0-11915 GCA_044349855.1 Saprospira sp. | reverse complement strand
AAGGGCGTTTGCTCACACCCGAAGAAGCGCGGAATGCCGGACTTATTGATGAAATCACCGACGCAGATGAACTCCTCAATAGAGCAGAAATCCAACTTCATAAGTATCTGAAATTACCACAGCAAACCTGGCGAATGAGCAAAATAAATCTTCGTCAAGGACTACTCGAAAAGATGCAAGTCGATTTCGAAGTCTCTTATGGCAAGGCTATGGAACAGTTCTGGTCGCCCGAAAACAGAGCTGCAATGGGCAAACTGGTCGAAAAGCTTAAGAAATAGTTGTTGATCGGGATGGAAAGTATTTGGAAATGGAATGACGTTAATTCCTACGAAGCAACTCTTATTGCTGAACGTGTAACACTGTTCGTCTGTATTCAACATAATAAATTTTACTGGCCCAATCACGATAAGATTGCATAGGTTTAACAATAAGTGCAATTCTATTTATACAAATGCCAATATTTTTTGATTCCATAATTTTAATGATTTTTTTGCTTTAAGACTATGGATATATTCTTTCTTCAAAACTGAAGTTTTTTCTTTATATTGGTTAATGATCTTAATAAAAAGTTCGACCCTTAATGGAATCGAACTTTATTTTCTTATTGCACATCCTTAATGTCTGATTGTTCCTTTTCCATTCTTTCCTTTTCGCGTGCTGCTTTTCTGCTTTCAGAGATCTCATCGTCCTTATCATAAGCATTGATGATTTCTTTTACAAGACGGTGGCGCACTACATCGCCCGTTTCAAGGTATACGATACCAATTCCTTCAATATTGTCGAGCAGGCGAATTGATCGGAATAGACCGGAACGCTGATTCTTGGGCAGGTCAATTTGAGTAAGGTCGCCTGTAATGATACACTTGGCACTTGGACCAAGGCGAGTGAGAAACATCTTCAATTGCATTTCAGTGGCATTTTGAGCCTCATCGAGAATCACAAAAGCATTATCGAGCGTACGGCCACGCATAAATGCAAGGGGTGCCACCTCGATAATACGGTTGGTCATGAACTGCGTCAGTTTTTCAGGCTGTATCATATCATCGAGCGCATCGTATAAGGGGCGCAGATAAGGGTCAATTTTATCTTTAAGGTCGCCGGGCAAAAAACCAAGATTTTCACCTGCTTCAACAGCGGGCCGGGTGAGGATAATTCTACGTACCTGATTGTTTTTCAGCGCCTTTACGGCCAATGCAACAGCTGTGTATGTCTTGCCGGTACCAGCGGGTCCAATGGCAAAAAGTATGTCATTGATTTCGGTAAGCTCTACAATTTTCTTTTGGTTTTTTGTTCTGGCAACGATAGCTTGTCCGGTTCTTCCGTATAAAATGATATTTTTGCTGTCAGTTTTTAGTTTACTTTCAAATGGATTTTCACCATTCAGCAGATTTTGAACGGACTGCACATTCAGTTCTTTAAATTCCTGCAGCATTTTTACCATCATTTCCAAATTACTTTTACATTCCTGTACGCGCTTTTTCTCCCCAGTGAGTTTGATTTGATTTCCGCGAGGGAGAATATTGACATCCGAAAAAACCTTTTTAACGAGGTTTAGCTTGCTGTCGTTTTGTCCGTAAAACTCAATGAGTTCGACGTTATCTATTGTGAGAATAATTTCGCTTAATGCCATATATTTAGATTATCAGATTATCAGAATTTAGATTTTCAGATCGTTATCCTAATAACAGTTTTCAGGATATTATAAAACCTTTAACTGTTACAGATTAATTGAATTGTCAGAACTTTTGAAGAGGGAAATGCTTTTTAAATAAATAGATTTTCATTGAACTAAAGTTTATTGGAAAATTATAAATAATGGATTTATTAAACAGAAGTACAATTTTTTTATTGGGATTGTTCCCATTAAATGGAAAATAATGATTTTGCTCATTGAGTTAATCTATTTTAACAGCCCGATTTGCCAAAATTTGTACTTAAACGGAATGATGGTAAAGTCCTGTTTTTCCTTGAATTCTTCTTTGAAAAAAAGTAGGCCGCAGCAGAAAAGATCGATACTCAAGGTTACTTTGGGATGTTTTTTAAGCTCAGCCCAGGCTTCAGCCATTTCATCCGACCAGTAAATGTCGTCAAAAATAAGTACAGAATCTTGGTTGCAATAAGGTAAAATCTGTTCAAAATAGTTGATTGTAGGTGCTTTCAGATGATGTCCATCTATAAAAGCTAAACCAATCTTTCCCAATTTTTGAAGTGATTCCTGCAGTGTTTTTTCGAACGGACCTTCCATCAGTTCAATATTTGCTTTCAGCAGCTGAAAGTTTTCTTTGGCCAGTCGGGCAATTTCCGGACTGCCTTCCAATGTTATCATTGCTGCTTTTTGATTGCCAAAATGAAGGTGCATACTGCTCAACCCCAAAGAGGTACCCATTTCCAATATTGTAGCGGGTTGCAACTGATGCACCAGACGATATAAAAAATGGCATTGCCAGACAGGTGAAACGGAAGTTTTGGCAATAGCACTTATTTTTCTGCGCTTGCCGCTATTTTTACGTGAGCCCGCACCGAGATCCAAAATTTCGATCTCTTCATTTTTTTGCAAAAGTCGGGCACGCAAACTGGCCAAATGATCGAAAGCATAGTAATATCGGTCATCTTCGATGACATCTTTTAGCAGATCGAAAACGAAAGGAGAGTGTATGCGGTATTTTGTAGAAGCCCGCAGGTAGTATTTTACAAAATGTTTGAGCATTAGTTCATTATAACCTCAGTTAACCATTCATTTACTTTTCGATTTTCTGTATCGAAAGCAATTGCAACAATTGTAGTGGACAATCCCTTTTTTCCAAATCGTTTCGGATAATCAAGATTTTTAACCTGTTGCATAGCTGAAACAGCTGACTTATCTGCCTTAAATTCAAAAATATAAACAGTTTTCGATGTTACAAGAACTGTATCCATTCTGCCCTCTTTTGTATGAACTTCCGAAAAGGTCATAAGACCGGTACTCGTAAATAAAACATGAACAAGTGCGTGGAAGAAACGCTCTTTTTTCTCAAAAAGATCGTATTGCACTGAAGCAAGAACTACATCAATTAATTCAAAAAATGAATCCCAATCGGAGTTCAGTAAGGCATCAATCAACTTATCGGAATAAGTGCTATTGGCATAATCTGCTGGCCTGTTCAAGTACGAAGCGAGCAGGTGGCGGTTAAAAGAAACTCGGACTTCCTGATTTGGGAACCCAAGATGGTATCTTCTAAGACTGTCACTGATATATTCTATTGAATTGATTGTAAGATAACCAGTCTGATAGAGCAGGGAAATGATTCCAATGTCATCAATATCGGAGCTTTCGAGCATGGCATCGCTGCCGCTTGTGTTTTGGAGTTCATAAGGAATAATCCCGTTTTTTTTGATTTCGGCAATCAGAAATGAAGGAGTTCCGGTCTCGAACCAATAGTTTTTAAATTCACCGTCTCCCAAGTAATTCAAAACTGAAAAAGGATTATAGATTTTGCTTGTTCCGTCCCAGGAATAACCGTCATACCAAAATTTGATATTGTTAAGAATACTTTCAACCGGCTGATTTAGTCTTTTAGAAATGTTTTCGACATAAACATTGAGATTATTCCGGATTTCGACTTCCTTAAGGCCGCAAATATCACCTAATTCATAGTGATTGGTTACATCTTTCAGATTGTTCAGATCAGAAAAAATAGATAATTTACCATATTTTGAAACTCCTGTGATTAGGGCCTGATGAATACAATAATCCATAGATTTCATAGTGCCATAAAATCCTTTAAGGGTAGCAATATGTTTTTCGAGTTTTTCCTGATTTCCCAAATAATCTGTTATTGGTTTGTCGTACTCATCTATAAGCACAATACATCTGCTGCCTTTATCATACAGCTTTTGAAGTAATTCGGTAAAGCTGTCTTTTGAACTGTTTGCAGAAATACTTATTTCATAGTCGGCTGCAATTTCCTTAATTTGGAATAGCAGACCCAAGTTTAAGTCCCCATTTACTGTATCAACTCTATTCAGATCCAAATGTATAACCGGATATTTTTCCCAATTCCAATTGGTCTCAGCCCAGAGTCCTTTAAATAGTATTTTTGTTCCAAGATACATTTCACAGAGGGTACTCAACATCAGAGATTTTCCAAAACGGCGCGGTCTTGAGAAAAATATATATTTCCCCAAGGCAGGAATTTTGGCAATCTGCTCGGTCTTATCAATATAAAGTAAATTCTCCTCCCGGAGTTTTCTGAAGTTTTGTACACCAACCGGTAGTATCTGCATAATTATTTTAATTTGGATATCTCTGACACAAACATACAAAAAAAGCCCGAAAGTAGATTACTTCCGAGCTTTTTATGATTTTATATGCCGTTGTTACATCGGCTTTTTCTCTCTTTCTTTGCCTTCAATATTGAAATCAAAACGCAGTGCAAAGTTGCGGGGCGCTTCCAATCGGCCCGGACGCAGCCAATATTCACTATTGAGCAGGTTGTTGCCCAAAAGGGATACTTTAGCAAATTTGTATTTGTAGGAAACGCGGGCATTTAGGATGAAAGTCCCTTTTTTTATATCGTCTCTAGCACGAAAGTCTCTAATTGATGGGTAAAGGAATGAATTTAAATACCAATCTATGTTTTCCATATAGGACATATATTGAAAAGTCCCACCCATTGATATTCCCTTATAAGTAGCTTGCGCATCAATTTTACCTGTATGGCGTGAGCGGTATTTTAAGATATTAACCCCATCTGATGTACCACTTTGAATTTCAGGGGTAAAATTTTGATATTTGGGATCTAAATAATTATACCCACTTATAAGATCTACAGATATTGGTCCAATTTTACCCTGACCTGCTACGCTGAATTCACCCCCAATAATTCTTGTATCTCCAATATTTTCAACATTAAAATATGCCCCAATAAATCTGAACTGGAATTCCATCATATTATAATACTCACTCCAGAACCCTGCCAAATCTAAATAGCCCTGCCAGTTTCCAATTTTGAAACCCTGTTTTATACCTATTTCAGCAGACCAGCCAGTTTCGGAAGTTAAAGTTGGATTTGGGTTTACACCTAATGTTCCGGCTGATGTAGATACAAATTTTTCGAGAATCGTCGGAAAGCGATATGCCTGTCCCCAAGAAGCCCGGAGGAAAGTACCTTCCATAAGTCGGTAGTTCATTCCAAAACGCAATACAGGTTTACCCTCAGTTGTATCTGCATTTATTAAATTAGATTGATATATAATTGAATCTGGTGCATTCAAATAATTCAGTTCATAGCGTAATCCTAATGAGATGTTTAATCTATCAAAAAACTTTTTATCAAGTTGAAGGTAAACAGCTGAATTTCCAATATTAAAAGTATTATTACCATAAACTTCTGCAACTACTTTGCTATAACTTGAAACAATACCAGTTGCCAATTCTAAACCCTGAAGTTTTTCAAAACGTCGCTGATATTGGTATTCCAAATAACCATAATCAGAAGAATTGCTCTGCATGTTTTCATTGTTGTTGGTAATATGGTAATATCTGGATTGTACACGGTGACGTCCGCCTTTGCTGTCATAAGCTGTAACAGAAGGATCAATTGTAACACGGAAATACTTTCCACGAATTGGAATAGCTCTGCCTTCGGCTTCATAAAGCCCCCCATGATTTGGACTTGACCAAGTATCCCAAAATAAGTGACGATTTTGTTCTCCTATATTCACATTTGTATTTAGACCAACATATAATTTTTCGTTGATCCGATACCGAAGGTTTAAAGAAGCACGGGCTGCACGAACGAAATTGGCCATAGTGTCAATACCACCTGCCGGATTTCTGTCATTGCCGCGCATAAAAGAACGGTCATTGTACAAATTTCCACCGGCTACAATATCCAATTTGCCAATTTTCTGACGATGGGCAATCTGCAGATTGCTTTCATAAGGCTGTGTATTCTTTGTCCACCATTTGTTGGCCGGGTCTTTTGGACTGCCGAAATATTTGCCGGAAAGGCTGATTTTTGTCAGTGGCTTTGCCGTGGGATAGGCCGTGCGGATATTGATAATGCCGTTCATGGCCGTAGAGCCGTAAAGAGCAGAAGCAGCACCCTTCAATACCTCAATTTGTGAGATGTTTTCAGTAGGAAGGTCGCGCCATTGCGGCAGACCTGCATCTACCTGCAAAACAGGAAGGTCGTCCATGAGCATGAGTACACGGCTGCCGGTACCCTGTGCATAACCTGCACCGCCACGGATGTCCACCTGATCTTCCATCATATTTACACCCGGCAATTTGTCCAAAACCTCATTTACGGATACTGCATTGGTGTTTTCCAGTAATCTGGGTTGTACCACTTCCAAAGAAACGGTAACCTCGCCCAAAGGTTTTTCAAATTTTGAGGAGGTAACAGTGGTGGTCCCCATAATGGTTTCCGATTCATCCAATTGCACATTCAGTTCCAATTCCTGCCCTGCAGTCAGTGTGACTTCTTTTATAACTGTTTCGAAGCTGACGAAACTGAATTCTATTTTGTGTTTACCGGCAGGCAATTCCAATTTATAACTGCCATCCAATTCGGTGCCAACCCCTTCGCTGCCAACCTTAACGTTGGCACCTAAAAGGCCTTCCGAGGTTTTAGCGTCACTTACAATTCCTTTTACTATTGCTTTTTGCGCAAATAGAGACGTGCATCCTGCGAGGAGCAGAAGCATTAGGAGAAATCTTGTCATAAGTTTCCTATTTTGATGTTAAAGCATGATTCAGGGCTAAACATACAAATATAATTTGAAAATTTGATGATTTCCATCATTTTTCGTTCGTAACAGGCTCGCCGCTTGTTTTTTTGCATTGGCCCGCGTACAGATTTGACAACTTTTTAAAAGTTGTCAAATCTTGTGCGGATGCGCATGTGAACCTGTGGTCGTCAAAATAAAAAACGAAATGCCAACTGAATGGCATTTCGCTTTTGTTCAAAAGTTATATTGTTTGTCGTAAATCTAGAATTCTACATCCAAACGAACGGTAAGATTCATTGGCGCAGCAACAAGTGCCGGACGAACTGTGTATTCCTGATTCAAAAGGTTTTTACCTACAACTGAAAGTTTCAGTGCAAATTTCTCGTCTTTGCCATCAGCTGTCATAAATGCTTGACGGTAGCCAATACGTGCACCTATGTTTACGTATTCTCCGGAGTTTACATTTGCACGGTAACGACCGATACCGAATGCATCTGCCTGTCCATAAGGAAAGTCACTGTCAGCAAAGATCAAATCCTGGAATACTTTATCGATAGCTACCATTTTGCTGCTGTAGTTCATAGAAAATCCAACTGAAAGGTTGTTTTTCTTGAGGAAGAATGCCTCGATATCTAATTTGGCATTATGGCGCTGACGGTACTTTAGAATGTTATCACTAGACGAACTGAGTAATTGCTGTAAAGCGCTGAAATCTTTGAAACGTGGGTCGAGATAGGTATAACCGGTCATGATGTTCATTTCAACAGATCCGATTTTACCCATACCCATCAGTGAAACTTCAAAACCACGAACCTTGGTATTACCGATATTGGCAGACTGGAAGAAAATAGGCGTAGTGCCATTGTTTACACCGGGAAGTGTGATACTGTTAATTTCAGTAGTATCGCCACCGCCAAAGGTAAATTCCATCATATTCTGGTATTCTGTCCAGAAGAATGATAAGTCAGCAAAGCCTTTCCAGTTTCTTGTGATCATGAAGCCCTGTTTCAAGCCTATTTCGGCAGACCAACCTGTTTCAGACTGTAATTTTGGATTGGCACGAATCTCTAAATTTGAACTGCCGCTGCCAACCTGTGTAGTGATATAACGCTCTGCAATAGTAGGGTAGCGGTAACCCTGACCCCAAGAAGCACGGATAAAGGTAATCGGCGTGATTTCATAGTTTACACCTGCACGGAAAACCGGTTTGGCTTCAAAAGATTTAGGATTTGGATTTTTCTCTTTAGGCTTTATAGGACTAACCAGTATTGAATCAGGACTTGAAATGATATTACCTTCAAAACGGGCACCAAAAGAGAAGTTCAATTTTTCACGATCAAAATCATCTTTGATAAAACCTTTATCAACCTGAACATAAGCTGCAACATTTGAAATATCATATTCTGCATTGCCGTAAAGCTGTGCATTAATATGTGAATACTGACCTACAGCACCGGCAACCACTTTCAGGTTATCCAATTTTTCAAATTTGCGCTGATATTGGTATTCACCATAGAATAGGGTTGATTGATTACTTTGGTTATTGGCATTTTGATTGTCAACATAATAAATACGGGTCTGTAAACGGTGACGGTTCCCAAAACCGTCATACCCGGTAAGGAAAGGGTCTACGTTGATACGGGTAATCGTTGAAGCAGTTATGGTGCCCGGAAGTGTCATGAATGACAATGAGTCCGAAGGCTGTCCAATTGCTCTGAAATTGCTGTTACCCCAAAGGAAGAAGGAGGAAGATTTTCCGTAGTTTGCATTAATATTAACACCCACATTAAGACTGTCGTTGAAACGGTAACGCAGATTAGCATTCAAACGAACTTTACGCTCATATTCACCTGCCAGGTAAGAATCGCGGAAGTAGCCATAACCACCAAGAGTCATATCAAATTTTCCGAATTTCTGTTTGTGTCCGAAACTGAAACCCAACTCCATAGGTTTGCGGAATCCAAGTGGACCTGAAAGATACTTGGGTGAAAAAGTTGAATCTTCAGTAGTGTAGATTGAATCTCCTTCAATACGATCAATATCAGTAGTAATGGTTTCTTGATTCCACCATCCCAACCCATTAACAGGGACTAATCGTCTTGAACCGTCTGATAAAGTATCTTTGAAATCTAAAGATGGAATCATACGATCTTTAGGCGCTACATATGAAGTTTGGAAAAGCGAAAATTTGGTTTCAGGTTTTGCCTTTGCATAGCCGGTACGTATATTAATGATACCGTTCAAAGCAGAAGAGCCATAAAGCGCAGAAGCTGCACCTTTTAAAACCTCGATTTGATCGATATTTTCAACAGGAATATCTCTCCAGTTAGCATAGCCTGCATCTGCCGCCATAAAAGGCAGGTCATCTACCAGAATCAGAACGCGGCTACCGGCGCCGTAAGACCAACCTGCACCACCGCGGATATTGGCCTGACCATCTACCACGTTTACACCCGGAACCTTGTCAACAACCTCATCCACTTTAGTGGCATTGATGTTATCCACCAGTGCAGGTTTTACTATGTCGATAGATACGGTGTTTTTTGCCAATTCTGTACCTGATTTGGAACCCGTAACGGTTACTTCACGCATCGGATTGATTTCCTCAACCATTTCAACATTGATTTCTTTTATTTCATCAGCGGCAAGTTCAATTTCGAACTTCTGTGATTCCATACTCATAAAACTGAAAACTACCTTGTATTTTCCGGGATTGAGCTGTATGGAGTATTCTCCGGTGATAATATCGGCTATCGAGCCTCCAACTACTGCATCCTGCATATCGCTTACTTTTACATTGGCAGGAGTTGCTTCTGCGCTTACCGCGTCAGTAACTATGCCTTTTAGGGTAGCTGTCTGTGCCCAGGTCAGGGCAGAAAATGCCATCCATAAGAAGGAAATAAGCAGGCTGTTTTTTAATAAAAAATTGATTCTCATAATCAGACAAGGTTTTTGTTAAAAAGTTATCAGGTTTAGCGTGCTAAAAATAAAACTAATAGTGTAAAAATGCCAAACAAGTTAAAACTTCTTTGTTGAATATAACTAATTTTAATAGCTAAATCTGAAAAAAACCATAGAAGGTTCTAAAAAGCAAAGATTTTGCATAGCTTGGTCGTTAAAATTTTAAAAGTTTCAATACATTGTTTATTTTTGTACCAATTGTTTGAGGTAAGATTATTGTTTTGCACTGTATTATCGAGAGATAATTACATGTAAAATATTGATAGCCAATATAATGTCATTTAATTATTTCTAAATTTAAAAATTGAGAAGATGAAAAAAATTGCAATTTACGCACTTTCATGCTGCTTTGGTCTGTTGTCTACAGGCATGTTCGCTCAAGGCGGAACTACAGCACAAACTGCCTGTACCGGCAAAACTGCTCCCGAAGTAACAAACGGTTTTTTTACTGACTATGAAATTGGCGCTACTATTTGGACTCCTGCTCCTCCAATGGCTATTCAGGCTGTAGGTTTGACCAATGTTGAGTACATCGTAGTTAAGTATGGTACATGTGCCCGTGACAGTGCAGGTACTGCCTGTGATACTGTTGCCGGTGGCGGTGATGTAATCCTGGGTGCAGATGAAGACGGTTTGTTCGATCCTGCTGCAATGTCACGTTACGGCGTATCGATTGCTGCCGGTGATACATTCGGTGTGATGGCCGTAGGTTATAACCTTGCTCAGGTGAAAGGACTTTTGAATCAGATTTTGACTGGAACAATCTCAGGTACTCCAAATCCTTGTTGCGCATTGTTCGATTTGGACGCTGCTACAAGAGGTTTCTGCGATACATTGGGTGTTCTTGGTATTGATTCTCAGGATGATATCAATGATCTTTCTGATGTATTGACAGTATTTGACGCTTTTACAGATGCTCAATTATCTATTAACTCTTTGTTAAGCTACATGGGACTGGTAAATGGCTATGCCGGTTTGATTGCCAATGCCGGTTGCGGTACATTGACTGATGGTGTAATCCTTTGCTACGGTATGAATCCGGGTAGCATCTACTGGTACAAAGCTGCTAATGATGTAGCTGTTGAACAAGTTGCAACTGTAGGTCAGCTGGCAATGTTCCCTAACCCAACTTCAGGTGATGTAACACTCCAAGTTACTACTGACAAAACAACAGATGTTACTGTTAACATCTACAATTCAATCGGTGTTAAAGTTAGCACCCAGAACTTGGGTAATATCAATGGTTCTTCAACTTTCACTGCTCCAACTGCAGGTTTTGCAGCCGGTATGTACTTGGTTGAATTGACTGACGGCCTTAACAGCCAAACTCAAAAATTGATCGTACGCTAATTAAATAAAGAACGATTTATAGCTGCCGTGACATTCAGGTTCTAATTTTTTTATCTTAGGGCTTGAATTTCACGGCTTTTTTTTGTAGTTTTACAAGAATAAACCAAATTTAAATTATTTATTATGAAAAAAATCAGTACGATTCTCGTTTTTACAGCTTTGTTTTTGGCTGTTTTTACACAGATTAATGCCCAAACATGTCCGACTTGTACCATTATTCTGCCAACAATTCCGGTGGATACAGTATATCTCGACACTTTTCCAAATGCACGTCAAAACGAGTATTACGAAGAGCAATTGAGTTTCCGCCTGCCTATGACTACTACTCCGCTTATCGGATTAGATACAACCCAAAATATACCGGCCGGTATCAATCTTGCGGCATTTTCTGTTCAGGGCATTTCAGGGTTGCCCCTCGGAATGAGTTTTACTTTAGACCGCCCGCTTCCTGCACGATACGATGAAGCTGCCCCAGATACGCGCGATGGTTGTGTGACTATTTGTGGAACTCCACGACAATCAGGTATTTTTACTGTTAATATTTCTGTTTTAGTTGAAACCGGAATTTTAGCACCACAGCCAGCCACTATTCCATTAGATTTTTTGGTATTGCCAGACACAAGCGCAGGTTTTACAATGGCAAATTCGAATGGTTGTGCACCTCTTACTGTTAGTTTTAATAACAACATTGAGGCCGATACTTCATTGGGTCAGACTGCTGTTTATGCATGGGATTTTGGTAATGGGCAAAACAGTACTAATCAAAATCCTGCAGATGTTGTTTATTCCGATTCAGGTACTTATGAAGTTACTTATCAGGCTGTGGTCAGTGAATCTATACAGAATGTATTTATTAACTCTGTAACAGTCAATGGTACGCCCTGTACAGA
>JBIKQC010000086.1:0-11916 GCA_044349855.1 Saprospira sp. | reverse complement strand
ATAAAAAATGCTAATAAAATCTTTCACTTCCAACCGACAAAAAATAAAAAAATCAGTAACTATCCGATACAGGTATAGCTCCTTTTTAAAATTTTTAGTTTAGCACAAACAATAAAATATGAAGAGTAAAGAATACATTTAATTAGATATCTTGATGTGAATAGGATGGTGAATAATTGCCGAAGAACTTAGATAAAAAAGCAAAAATCAAAATAAATCTTCGGTATTACAGGTATCTTTGTTTAAAAGTTGAAGGGGAGGTTGTTTTTGAAAATTCAAAGCATAAAAAAACTAATCATTTGTTTTTAAATTGATTAGTAGTGAAAATCTTTATTAAGTTTTGTGAGCCGCACAGTTGATTCTGTAAACGGTGAAGTTACTCACTTAAAGAGTTTCCTGAAATCGAGAATTCCCGACTGATGGTATTTGAAAAAACGGCTCTGCAGGCTCAGAAAGCAGCGTCCGTCGGGTAGCGGGGTACAAAGTGAGGGGCAAATGACATTTTCTTGGGCTAAATAGCCAAAAATTGTTTTTTCACTGATGTCACCCTTTTCGTCGATACGGATGGCAACAGCCTTGCCGTCTTCTGCGTATATTCCCTGATTGTATAAAAGATAGACATTGTTGCCGTCAATCTGCATATAGTGCTGTAAAAACACTTTGAGGTTGTAGGGAAAAATATTGTATTTGTAAATGTGTTTTGCCCAGCGCAAATCCCCTTTCGAGTCGATTCGCAGAACCAAAAGATTGTGACTCTTGAAATTACTGACGCCATAAGGCTGAAATTCAGCACTGATGACCAGATCACCTTCCGCATTCATTTTAAAATACAGCATCTCAAAATTTCTGACCTCCGGTTTTTTAGGCAGTTTTTTTGTATTCAGCAGTTGCTTGAGCAATTCTTCGCTGAAAGGGCATATTTTTTTGGATAGTATTTTTGTACGGTCGGCATTGATTTTAATATAAAAATATCCTGCCTGCTGATGGTATTTCTGGTTGGAATAAAAGCCAAACCATATGATATTGCCATCCTGATCGTACATAAAGTCGATCTGATTGTAGTAAAGATTGCCCAGATTTGGGGTTAGTCTTGCGAAGTTGGCGGGGTCTTCCCCAACAAAAAACAGAGTAGGGTCAGCAGTTACTTCTTTCAGATTGTAGGAGCGGTGATTTCTGAAATAATCTGTCAGAATGGATACTTCGCCCTTGTTACTTACCCGCAATTTCTTAATTGACATTACTCTTTTTCCGCTGGGATTGGGCGCAAGATTGACTTTTCTGACCCAGAGCAGTTTGAATTTATTGTCGAATACCCGAAGGGTAATTTCATTGGTCAGGCCCTCCACTTCCTCAATGTCCCCATCCTCTTCATAATGGTATACCAATACCTTACTGCGGTCGGGAGATAGTACATAGTTGCCCTTGTATTTTGGAGAATACATAATAAATGGTTCCACGAGTGCGATGGAATCACCTGCTGCATAAAAGGAATCTCGGCTCATGGGAATTGCCCAAAAGCTTACATCCTCGGTGCGTTCGAGTTCTTTGTTGATTTTAAAACGGGAATAAAGCATATGCAACCTGCCTTCCAGATTGATAGCGCCGACATAAAATCTTTTATCAGGAGTACTGACAAAGGTTTTTAAATATTTTAATTTCGCGTCGAAGAGTTCAGTTTCCGCATATCTGAAGGCTTTGTCGGTTCGCATAACAGCGTATGAAGTACTGTCATAATGGATAAGATGATAGGTTCTATCTGTATTTGCACTTTCGAGCGATTCGCTGAGTATAATGTAAGGCTGTGCCCAAAGATTTAAAAAAGGCAGAACCGTGCAAATTATATAAAGGAAATGTTTTATCATTTTATGAATATTAAGACTTTCAGAAGCTGCAGATTGTTGATAAAGTTAATTTATACGAAAGCAATTTACAATTGTTAGCGGCTATTGGCAAGTATTAATTGTCCGTTTATCGAAAAAAATTGTCAGAACAGTAAAAAAAGCATAGCTTCGGTGTAGATTATTACAAGTTAATGTTTTTTGTTAACAAGTTAATCACAATTTCTGTTGCTGTTCTGATCATAAAGAAATCAGCAAATCACCTGCAAGGTTTGAAATAAAGAATGAAAACTACTGAAAGTATATTTTTTGCATTGAGTTCGATACGTGCCAATCTGTTGCGAACTGTTCTCACTTTTCTTATCATCGCCTTTGGTATCATGGCTTTGGTGGGCATTCTAACCTCTATTGACAGTATAAAAGCTTCGCTTTCGGATAATTTTGCCAGCATGGGAGCCAATACTTTCAATATCATCCGAAGCGGCACCGGTGTGCAGGGCGGTAGGAGAGGGGAGCGGGCCAATGTAGGAAAGTCAATCAGTTTCCACGACGCAATGGATTTTAAAGAGCAATTCAATTTTCCTGCGACAGTATCTGTATCGGCCTTGGGTTCGATGTCGGCAGTTGTAAAATTGGGCAGCAAAGAGACCAATCCTAACTGTGCTGTTTACGGTGTTGATGAAAGTTATTTTCAGGTAGCCGGATATAAAATAAAAGCCGGACGCAATGTCACTGCAGCCGAGGCCAGGGAAGGACGAAATGTTGCAATTCTCGGTACGGCCATTATAGATAAAGTTTATCCGGGCAAAGCCCGAGCTTCGGTTCTGGGGCAAATAATTACTATACGTAATATAAGTTATACCGTTATTGGTGTTTTGGATGAAAAGGGATCAAGTATGACTTTTTCCGGTGACCGCATGGTTTTTGTACCCTTACAGACACTGCGTAAATATATGGGTTCTCAAACAAATTCCTACAACCTTTCTGTCTCAGTTAATCAGGCTACACAAATGGATTATGCCATTGGAGAGGCAGATGGCCTGATGCGCAAAATCAGACAGGTGCAATTGGGTATAGATGCAGATTTTGTTATTGAAAAAAGTGATAACCTGATTGAGATCTTGGATGAGAATACAGCCACGATACAAATGTCGGCCATTTTTATTGGACTCATCACGCTTTTGGGTGCTGCAATCGGCCTTATGAACATAATGCTTGTTTCCGTGACGGAGCGTACCCGTGAAATCGGCATCAGTAAATCACTCGGAGCTACCCGCAGCAATATCCTTTCACAATTTCTTGTAGAAGCTGTTGTTATTTGTCAGATTGGCGGACTACTAGGGGTTGTCCTGGGAATTTTAGTAGGTAATGTAGTCACACTCGCTATGGGCGGAGTCTTTATTATTCCCTGGCTCTGGATATTATTGGGGTTGGGCCTCTGTCTTATCGTCGGTCTTGTTTCCGGTATTTATCCTGCCATGAAAGCAGCCTCATTGGACCCTATTGAGGCATTGAGGCATGAATAGTAATTTGTGTAGATTCGGATTTTATAGAAAAGTAGAATGTAGAGGCTACGTTTTTCAGTATTATAATTGATTAGACAAGTAAAGACCTTATTTTACTTTCAGTACAGAAAGCACTGACGATCCTTTAATACCCGCAGGCAGAACAGCATCTATAAGTATGGAAATACCTGCAATAAAACGGTGTATGACTCTGCTAAAGCCCGGTTTTGGTCCTTTCAATTCCACATTGCGGTTTTTACCCATCTTTTTCAGCAGAAGTGCCGGAAGGTAAAGCATTTTGAAAAAGAAGCGGTTGCTAATGACCTTGGCACTTATGCCATCGCTGTGTTCCTTCATCATTTTTAGGTTGTAACGACGGTAATGCCCGTTGAATTCATCGTAATTTGACCAAATTTCCTGACAAGCAGGAACTGTAATGATAAAATGCGTCAGATTGGGATAATTGATTTTCAGCTCATTAAGAAATGCAGTTGGGTCGGGCAGGTGTTCAATCACATCAAAAAGTGTGATGATTTTAACTGAATTTCTGAAATCCTGATCCAACAGATTTGCATCCAGCCCCAGCCTGATATAATTTTTTACAGAATCAATTACCGGTACCATATCGGCCAGTTCTACTCCCCAACAGTCGATTCCATGATTGCGGAGATATAAGAGTACATCTCCTCTGCCACAACCCACTTCCAAAATTCGATCTTCTTTGGAACTGAGATGTTTACTCAATTCCTTCAACAGTGTTCTGTTTCGTGCAATCTGCCAATACTGAAATTCTATCCCTTCGGGATAGAGGTTCTGATAATGGTCTATTTGAAATTCTGTTTTAGAATCGTTCATCTTGTCAATTTAATTTTCTATTTTTTGTTTCAGCTTATTTCATCTGCTGAAGATACTTTTTGAATGTTTCAGCTTTGTGAGAGCCTGCTCTTTCATAGATTTGTACAGCAAATTGAATAATATCCTTGCGGCCACCTTCCATTTGTACTAATTCCTCAAGATACTGCAAGGCAAAGGCATGTTTGCCCTGAGTTGAATAAATAGCTGCCAACTGTTGTATAGATGGAGAATAGCGCCCATTTAGTTCCAACACTTTCAGATGTATTTTTTCCGCTTCGTCCAGTTTATTCTGGTTTTGAAGATTGAGTCCTTTCATATATAAGCCGCTATCCCAATTGGGTACCCAAGCCAAGGCTGAGTCGAGTACAGTCATAGATTTTTCGAAATTGGACATTGCCAGATATGCCTGCCCCAAACGCAGATAGGCCAACTCATTATCGGGGTGAATTGCCAATTCTTTGTTGAAACTGTTGATCGCATTTTGGAAATCCTTGGCCTTCATAAACTGCTGCCCTTCAAATGCATAATGTGTACTATCTTTATATACCGTAAGTAATGGTGTATTGTTAGCCTTTATGTTTTTGATAGTATAAGATTTTACCGGCCATTTTCCAGCGGTTTGCTGTTCGGGCGCCACAAAGCGGGAGATAAAGAGGGCATAATCCCAAAGCTGTTCGTCGCGGTTATAATATTTTGTATATAATATTATCACCTTTTTACCGTATTTTGCTAAATATGCACAAGCTACATAGTATGAGTTTGTTGCAATTCTAACCGGTTTTTCTTCTGTAGCTTTTTCAAAAACACCCTGCTTTTCAAGCCATTCTGCACCCTGTTTAACACTTGTGCCCCAATAGTCAGTTTCAAATCTGCCAAAAGCACCTGAAATGCCCCCAGCAATCGGATTGAAATAAACATAAGGATAGGCTGGATTTCTTGCAATAAATGATGCCGGCTCTATAATAAGTAGGCCCAATACTGCCAGAACCGAATAAAAAATGCCTTTTTTGGACATTGTATAACGAATCAGGGTAACCCATCCCAAGCCTGCCAATACTACCATTGCAGGATAAACAAAAATGAGGTGACGCCAGGAATCGTGCAGAGTTGAACCCTTAATAATGACATAAATAATTGGGAAAAAGCAGGCAAAGAGCAATAAGTGTACAGGATTTAAAGTATAATCCTTTATAATTTTTCTAATCATTATGACAAAAACCGCCAAGCCTGAAAGCACGAATAAAGGGATTGTAAGATACATCCAGGTCAAAGGATAATGCCATGGACGATTTTGTCCCCAAACAAGACCGCCATTGAACAGTAATTTTATATTAACAGCCCTCTTGGTCATTTCTGAAAGTGCTTCAAAAGGATGTGAAAAGGGATTTGACAATCCGTATGGCCAAAAAAGCATAGCTAAAAAATAACCCGGAACAATTGCCAGTAACGCATACTTTGCAATAGTAAAGAGTCTTTTGGTATTGCCGAATGTGCTTGCCAAGCCATACCTGCGCCAAAGTTCAATTCCGACAAACATAACTATATAACCCAACAACAATAAACCACCTACCCTCGAACTGATGGTAAGTGCAATCCCCAGGCCCAATCCAACAAGTGTTTGAACTTTAGGTTTTTCCATGGTTTTTAGAAAAACTGAAATGTAGTAGAGTGACATGATATATCCCGCAGCAAAAGGAATATCCTTTGGATTAATAAACGAATCTCCCAAAAATCGGGGTGACAAAAACATAAAGAACAGTACCAGTAATCCCATGTACCAGCCTCCGATATAGCGCGCCAGCAATGCAGTGAAAAATATGGCAATGAAACCCAAAATGCTGTTCAAAACATGTCGCACGCTGTGATAAGTAACAGTTTCCGGATTATTGGTATTCAGTGCGACATTTGTAACTGTAGCCATTAAATCAAAGAAACCGCCGTAGAAATGCATTGAACCCTGCTCGGGAGTGTAAAACAGGGCAGTGGTATCGGAACCGAAGGTTGAATAATATTTGTACAGTGACTGTGCATAATTGTTCTGATACTTATCGTCTTCATTGATACCCGCACCAACAGACATAAACATCATGAGAATGAGCATAACAGCCGATGTGGCATAAAATATCTTTTTCAAGAGACCGTCATGTCGTGTCGATGTATCTATTGTGATCGTTTCAACATTGCTTTTTTGTTCTGCTGTAGACTCCGGTTTTATTTCTGCTAGGTCCAATTTTTTGGGCTCTTCATTGAATACTTTTCCACTCTTGATTTGTGGAGATTTCTTTTTGGACATGAATATTTCGTTTTGATTTGCTTAATGTTAGTTTGCAAATATCGGCAATGTGTTCCAAAATATAAGTTTAAACCCGCTAATTTTTTAAAATTTAGTTGTACAGCCTATTTATTAGGTAATTATAAACAGGCTGTTTTATTTTCTGTCTGAACCGCTGATATAAATTATTATGTACAAGCAGAAAAATAATTTCATAAAAAGTACTAATTTTGCGCTCATTGAAATTTAATTACAAAATATAGATTTAAAACAATGGCAGAGCAAAGTCAGAGCAACAGCGGATTATATAGGCTCTTAAATTTTCCGTTTATTTACAATTCATGGCAATTATTTGTTGGTGGCGAAAGGGCACGTGCTACAATTGCCAAAAAATATATTAGCGCGAAAGCGGGGCAACGTGTCTTGGATATAGGCTGTGGTACCGGAACACTTTTTGAACTGATGGGAAAAGAAATTGATTATGTCGGGTACGATATTAGTCAGGAATATATCGATTTTGCCAAAAACAAATACAAGGATACTCCAAATGCTCGTTTTTACTTTAAAAGGGTAAACGAAATCGAAATGTCCGAGAAAGATTTTGATGTAGTCATTGCTATCGGAATATTGCATCATCTGAATGATGACGAGGCATTAAAGCTTATAGAACTTGCTTTTCTGCACCTTAAAGAAGGCGGTCGTTTTGTATTGGCTGAACCTGCCTGGATTCCTAAGCAGAATCTTTTTGCAAAGTTTATGCTCAAAATGGATAGGGGAAAGGCTATCAGAGATGTAGAAGGGTACAAAAAACTGCTGCAGCCCTATTTTAAATCTTTTGAATCGACAATTGACGGAAAACTTTTTAATGTCCCTTATACAATGTGCATGATTGAGGCTATTCGCTAATACTTATGAATGGAACAGAACTGATACTGAAATATTTTTCAAATTTAAACCCGACGCAGCTTTCCCGTTTCGAAAGACTCGATAGTTTATACAGGCTTTGGAATGACCAAATTAATGTCATCTCCAGAAAAGATATCGACAATCTGTACACGCACCATGTTCTGCATGGCTTGGCCCTGGCAAAAGTGCTGACATTGAAACCCGGATCCAGAGTGATTGATCTTGGCACCGGAGGCGGTTTTCCCGGAATACCTTTGGCGATCATGTTTCCCGAAACCAATTTTATGCTGGTGGATTCCATTGCCAAAAAGATAAAAGTTTGCGGTGAAGTGGCACTTGCACTGGAAATGGACAATGTGAGAGTAAAAGCCGAGAGGGCCGAAAATATAAAAGACCGATTCGATTTTGTAGTGACCCGTGCTGTTGCCACTGCCGATAAATTGCATGCCTGGTCTAAAAATCTGCTGTTGTCAAAATCGCAACATGCGATACCCAATGGTATTTGGGCTTATAAAGGACTTACTAATCTGAATGAGGAATTGGCATTGCTTCCCAAAGGTGTTTATACTGAAGTGTTTCCGATGAAAGATTTCTTTGAAGAGGAATTTTTCGAGACCAAAGCATTGGTATATATTCAGATGTAATTTGAAAGTTAATTAATAGCAAAACTATTCTGCCCATTTTTGTAACATTCTTTCCATATACTAAGTATAACATATCTGAGACCGAAAAAGGAGCATTGTAAAAGCGCCTTGAAATATTGACCTAAAATGTCCAATAACTGTAAAATATTAAACGACCCCATTTACGGGTTGATAGAGATTCCTTACGGCATTATCTACGATCTGCTCGAACACCGATTTTATCAGCGTCTGCGCAGAATCAATCAGCTTGGTTTTACTCAATATGTTTATCCCGGGGCCACACACACCCGTTTCAATCACACCATAGGCGCATTGCACCTGATGCAGAAGGCAATCAGAACACTGCAATCCAAAGGCGTAGATATAAGTGCTGAGGAAGCTGAAGCAACCTGTATTGCCATACTGCTGCATGACATAGGGCATGGACCATTTTCACACTGTTTGGAATACAACCTTGTACCCATTGAGCATGAGGAATTGTCTATCGCTTTTATGGAAAAATTGAATGAGGAGTTTGGCGGTAAACTTTCTTTGGCGATTCAGATTTTTGAAAATGAATATCCCAAAAAATTTCTGCATCAGCTCTTATCGGGACAGCTCGATATGGACCGTATGGATTACCTGACCCGCGACAGCTTTTTTACCGGTGTATTGGAAGGTGTTGTCGGTTATGACCGCATTATTAAAATGCTGCATGTACACAACGGTGAATTGGTTATAGAACATAAAGGGCTTTATTCCGTAGAGAGTTTTTTGGTATCCCGCCGGCTCATGTATTGGCAGGTTTATCTGCACAAAACAGTTGTTTGCGCCGGAGAGATGACGATTCGGGCAATTGCAAGAGCAAGAGATTTATTGAGAAAAGGACATCAACTAGATATTTCAAAGAGTCTGCATTATTTCTTTAGCAACGACTTTTCCAAAGATTCCTTAAAAACAGATGCAGAGAAAATTCTTTATAATTTCTCTATGTTGGATGATACAGATATTCTGTCTGCACTGAAAGGCTTTTGTGAAGAAGACGACTTTATTCTTTCCTTTTTGTCAAAAGGGCTGATCAGCCGCAAGCTTTTCAGAGTTATTATGCAGAATGAGCCATTTGATCACAATTTTATTGAAAAAATAAAACAAAAAACATTGGCTCAATTTCCAATAAATGAAGATGAATTGGAATATTTGGTCTTTGGCGGACAGGAATCGAACAAAGCTTATGTAACAGGCAGCAAAGAAATTATGATAAAACTGGCATCAGGGGATGTAAAACCGATGTCAGAATGGAGTGAGCACAATATTCGTCCGCAGGAAGTTGTCAAATATTTTATTTGTTACCCTAAAACGGTATCACTCGATTAAATTTTAAAATAAAAATTCATTAAAATACTTTTTCGGATCATTTTTTTATTGTTTGCAATAAATTATATAAAATATTTTTGATGACTGAAATAGTGTTTATGAGTGAATTGTAAGCGATAATTTAAAGTAAAAATAAAATGATGTATGTCATTTATCATTAATATTTTTCTTTTCGATTTGGCGATATTAAATTTTATATCTAATATTGCAATACAGTAGTTTAATCTGACAGTTGAACAAACTGCTGTATTTTGACAGAGACCTACTTTACCGATTTAGCAAATAATTGTATTTGCCCCTTCTCTAGTGGAGAAGACCTACAGACACGCAATTCAAGAGAAGATGTGCCGTACTTGAGACCTACGATCACATCAAAGAAAAACGAAATAATTTACGACAATTTGGATTACAAATTTCCATTCAAGTCGTAATATGATTAGGGTGCTAAGCATTCTGATTCGAAAAGGATATAGCTGTCGGGCTTGTTATCTGCTTTTCGGTCGAGCATACAGGTTTGTCTTGTATCCGGCCTTAAATCTTTTTGGCTTTTTTGCGGGACAAATCATGTGAATAACTTATTAGTTTTTCATGGAATCTCTGTTGTAACTTTTAAAGACTTACATTCAGAATGGATCCTTTACTCATTGCAATTATTGTTAGCTTAGTTATCTTGGGCGGTATTTATTACTATACCTCGAACATGTCGAAAAGTACTGTGAAAAACATGGACTTACGCGGAAAAGAATTGGCTGTGGCCTTAGGGCTTCCTGTTACTGATATGCCAAAGAATCAGCTTTCCTCTTTCCACACTATAGAATTGAACGGGATAGTGAAAGATCGGGAATTTTACTTTACCAGTTTTACGCGTTCGGAAAAGACAAGTTCTTCCTTTACTACTCAGTTTTCCTGGAAAATTAAGGGCAGTGAAAATAATAGAGTAATTATTTCAAAAGAAGGAATTGTCACAACTTTTCAGAAACAATTTGGCGTGAAAGATACCCAGATCGGCGAAAAAGATTTCGATGATTTATTTCTTGTAAAATGCGATGACCCGACATATGCGAAAAGGGTTTTGAACAGTGAATTTATCAGATATTTCATAAAACACGCCAAAATTCTTTACGGCACCATTATCATTCACCATCAGGAAGTGCATTATGAGGAATCGGGTGTACTGTCAAATGAGCAGGATCTTCAAAGATTGCTGAGACTCATAGAACTCTGTCGATTGATTGCTATTGAAACAGAAAAAAACGTATAATATAACTCCAAATCTCTACTCTTATGAAAAAGATTATATCCTCAGCATTTTTAATGCTGATTGCATTCGGAGCCATGGCCTTCATAGGCGTTCTACCCAAAATTAAATTTATTACTGCAGATTGGGAGGCAGCTCAGACAAGAGCCAAGGCTGAAAAGAAATTGTATTTTGTTGATTTTGACGCAAGCTATTGTGCTTCCTGCCGCAATATGGATGCAAGTACTTATCAGGATCCTACTCTTGCCACCTACATGGAAGGTAATGTAGTGGCACTGCGTTTGGATGTTCAGGATTTTGAAGGAATTATGTGGTCTCAAAAATACGAAGTGGAGGCTCTGCCTACAATGCTTATTTTCAATGAAGAGGGCAAACTGGTAAAAAGATTGGTCGGTTACAAAAGCGCAAAAGACCTGATAGCTGCCTTTCAGGAAGCTTCAGTGATGACAGTACACAAAACAGCTGCCACTGCAAAACCTGCTGTTCCAGCCACTGCAACAAAGCCAGCCACTGCGTCTGTCGTAACTGCAAAACCGGCTCCTGTAGCAAAACCAGCAACGACAATTCCTGCTAAACCGGTAGCTGCTCCCGTTGTAAAAGCGGCAGTTATTACGACGAAACCTACAGCTACTGCAACAAAATCTGTCAGTCCGCAGCCAATAAGCGAGGATAACAAACCGGTTTTGAAGCCTGTTACGTCTTCCCGTCCAAAAACAACTTCTGCTCCTGTCAAAACTGAAATGGAAAGAGGTACAGCAGCGCCAAGCGGAAAAGGACTTTATGAACTGAATATCCGTCGTGCAATGTCAAGCGGGTACTCCGTACAATTGGGCGTTTACAGTTCTTATGATTTACTGTTAGATCAGGCCGACAAAATTGCCTCTAAATTTTCCGGACAAAAAGTATTGGTTCACGTAGATGAGATCGGCGGACAGTTGGTTTACAAACTGCTGATCGGCAATTTCAGCGATAAAAGAGATGCGGGCGAATTTCGTGAAACACTCAGAAAGTCAGGCTTTGACGGTATTGTAAAAGACCTGTCTGTTATGAAATAAGGAGTTTTATTTAGAAGTTTTTATCTTGTACATAAAAGTGGACCGCTTTGTAACTACGTGTTGTGAAGCGGTTATTTTTTTATTTTAACCCAGATCCGTCATTAGAGTTCGTGATGAAAGCCTAAAGGGCAAAGAAAATAAGTACTCACGGAGTTTTTTGGGGTGAAGAACCGAGCACAGCGAGCTCTATAAATAGTTACCTCTATTTCGTTTCACGGTCCTTCGGTTCA
>JBIKQC010000520.1:0-3390 GCA_044349855.1 Saprospira sp. | reverse complement strand
TTTATACACATATCGGCCCGATCGCCAAAACTGTAAACGGAACCGATTATGCATTGCGCTGGATTGCCAACGATCCGGGAGAAGAGCCCCTCACCTTCTTCAAACTGATGAATGCCAAAAACTACAGCGATTATCTAGATGCTATAAAACATTTCAGCTGTCCGGCTCAGAACTTGGTATTTGCCTGTAAAGATGGTGATATCGCGCTTTGGACACAAGGCAAACTGCCGCTCCGTCGCCCCGCTCAGGGAAAATATGTCATGGACGGTTCTGTTTCCTTCAATCAGTATCAGGGTTTTATACCACAGGATCAGATCCCCCATGAACACAATCCTGATAAGGGATTTGTTGCTTCCGCCAATCAGCATTCGGTGAGTCCGGATTATCCGTATTACACATACGGTTATTTTGAAGAATATCGCGGCCGTTATTTGAATAACAGCCTTGACAAAATGAAGAAAATTGTTCCTGAAGATATGTTGAACCTTCAGAAAAGCAATTACGGCCAAAAAGCAGCTGATTTTCTGCCGCTGATGCTCAAATATATCAACAGAGGGGAACTGAACAAGGACGAATTGGAATTATTGGCCCTTTTAAAAAACTGGGAATATTTGTATTTGGCCAAAGAATTGGCTCCGACAATATTTGAAGATTGGTTCTACAACTTTAATGAGGCCATTTATGACGAGGTGACTGCCGCGCAAAAACAGGGCATCGAAATGGTTTATCCTGAAGAATGGCATTTGTTGGGCATCATGAAAAGGGATACCGGCAATTATATTATTGATAAAATGGGTACCGAACAGAAAGAAAATCTGGGTGATATTCTCACCGCTTCTTTCAAAACTACTTTCAAAACAGTTCCAAGAAATGGCAAAAATGTCATGACCTGGTCTGAAATGAAGTCTACAGCGCTGATGCACCTTGCCCGCATACCTGAATTCGGCGTTTTCAATGTTAATGTAGATGGTTCTTATCATTCACTGAACGCCGTTAACAGCCGTTATGACTACGAAGCGAGCAGAAAAGAAGGAAAACCAATGTACAAAGAGCGTTCGAGTAGCGGACCTTCCTGGAAGATGATGGTGGAATTGGGCAGCAAACCTGTTGCCAAAACCATTTATCCGGGCGGACAATCCGGAAATCCGGGCAGTCATTACTACAGCAGTATGGTTTCAGACTGGTCAGCAGGTAAATACAATGATGCTTTCTATCTCAAAAAACCTGAAGACATCGGCAATAAAGCCCTTCAGAAACAAACGATGAGAAAATAAATCACCTTATATTTATAAAGTAAAGAAGTGCAGCGAAGGAAAGACTTTAGTCTTCCGAAGCAAAAACCACTGGAGCCGCTGGCTTCAGCCTGCGTTTAAAAAGTTAAAAAATAAAAGACCTGGCCCTGCAAGGATTGTCTCAGTTTTTTTCATGTACACTACTTTTACATCCTGATTCTCCGATTCTACCCTCTACTCAGTACCCTCTACCTTCTACTCATTGCCTTATTTTACAAAATTAGCATTATTATAATAATATGAGATTTATAACAGGTTTGCTCCTTAACATACTAATCGCCTTACCTTTGCACTATTTCCTGCCCTGGTTATGGTGGAGTGCTATTATTCCGGTTTTTGTATTGGGTTTTGGCCTTCAGATGAACAGTTTTCTCAGCTTTCTTTGCGGATTATTGTCGGTTGGCCTTTTTTGGGGCGGCATGGCTTATTGGTCAAATGCACTCAACAACGGCGCTCTACTCGAAAAAATGAGCACAATACTTCCTTTCGGATCGGCTATGGGAACTCTGATCGGTGTAACAGTTTTAGGGGCTATTCTTGGCGCGCTTGCTATGCTTTCCGGGAAATTCCTAAGGGATATTATAACTGGTCCATTAAAAGCACCAAGTACCAAGAGCAGAGGAAAGTTTAAGTAATCAGTTAATCAATACTATACACTACATCAAACTATTATAATTCAGTAATGAAAAATCTTATCACACTCGACGAGTTTATCCTTCGACGTCAGAAAGACTTTCCTTTTGCCACCGGTGAATTATCCGGATTGCTGCGAGATATTGGACTTGCATCAAAAATCATCAGCCGCGAAGTAAATAAGGCCGGTTTGGCTGATATTACTGGTGTTGCAGGCAATGAAAATGCCTCAGGAGAGGAACAGCAGAAGTTGGATGTAATGGCCGATAACCTATTGATTTCCTGCCTGAAAAACAGTGGAGAATGCTGTGGTATCGCCTCTGAGGAAAATGATACCTTTGTGACGATTTCAGAAAGTAAAAATGCCAAATATGTAGTCATCTTCGACCCGCTTGACGGCTCTTCGAATATTGATGTAAATGTTTCCATAGGAACTATTTTTGCCATTTATCGCCGTCAATCTGCTGCCGGAGAATGCCAATTGGAAGATTTCCTGCAAAGCGGTACAAATCAGGTAGCCTCGGGTTACGTATTGTATGGTTCATCCACCATGCTCGTTTACACAACTGGAAAGGGTGTGAACGGTTTTACACTTGACCCTTCCATTGGAGAATTCTGCCTCTCGCATCCTGATATAATATTACCCGAAAAGGCCGATATTTACTCGGTAAATCACAGTCAGTACCGCGATTTCGAACCCGGTGTTAAGAAATTTATTGACGAATGTATTGATAATGGTTTTAAATTCCGATATATCGGTTCCATGGTGGCCGATGTGCACAGAACCTTGCTGAAAGGCGGTATTTTTATGTATCCCGGCACCACAAAATCTACGAACGGTAAATTAAGACTGCTTTACGAATGCAATCCGCTTTCGCTACTAATGGAACAGGCAGGTGGTAAATCTACCAATGGCGGTCAGCGTATTCTGGAACAGGAAGCAACTGAATTGCACCAACGCACAGCAATATTTATCGGCAGCAGTTGCCTCGTTGATAAGGTAGAAGCCTATATTAAAGATTCATCGAAAGTAGCAGGATTATGAGTTTTAGAAGCATCAGCCTGCCTGACAAAACACCACGTGATTCCGAACAATTAAGAAAAAAAATTCCACTTAACGTAGGATTGACTCCCTTTTATTTTTTTGGGGTTTTTACCTTAGTTGCACCTTTTTTTCCTATTGTTGCAATGGCTGTTAATGGGCATATTGGAAATATTGGTTTATTCCCATTGATTTTATCCTTTCTGTCAGCTGAAGTTATTGCTTTTTTATTGCTGAATTTGGCCAATAAAAATTATTTGCGCCGACTGAAAGCCTTTTCAAATGGTACTTTTATAAAAGGAAAGGTTACTGAACAGGGCCGAAATTTTGTTTTTTGGAAAAGCTCACGCAATTATAATATTAAAGTAGCATTTGTTCATAACGGAAAAAAAATTACCCATACTGTAAGTTCTACAAAGTCCG
>JBIKQC010000085.1:0-11939 GCA_044349855.1 Saprospira sp. | reverse complement strand
ATACCCACATAAGCTTGATAGACAAAAAAAATAACCAAAATGGTCTTAGAAAACAGTGCCAAATTCTTTATAAATTTGTTAGTATCTGAATAAAGTATAAAAATAACACGCAAAAAAGCCCCAAACTTTTCAGTTCAGTTCAGGGCTTATTATATGCAATCTTTTTTCTTCAGCATAGTATCCTAAAATAACTTTTGCCCCTTAGCCAGTTCAAATGCCAGTTCATATTCTCCTGCAGCGGAAAGTTGAGCCAATTTCTCAAATTCCAAACATTTTTATTTGTCTGATAAATTAAATTCAAATGCATTTGCGTTTTAAAACAATAATGTTTATATTTATAGTGGAATTTAACCATTAAAAACAAATATATGAATAATTTTGAAAGAAAACCAAATTACAACCATATTTACTATAAAGTAATGGATTTACCCGAAAAACAACTGATGGGCGTTATTCAAAACTGGTCACGTGAGCAACTTATAGACTGGCTTTCATGGAATGACCGAAATGGTGTATATACAGACAAGGAATCACTGAAAGAATTTGGAAATGTAATGTCGAAAGAGGAAGGGATTGAAATAATGTTTCGACAGATAACCAGTGACAGAACTAATGATTTTAAATTTGCAAGTAAAGGTGAAGATAAATCACCCGGAAGATTCAGCAGTAATAAATATCCCGCTAAACGTGCTCAGGATAATTCCTATTTCGAATTATAAACTGTACTCAGTATAAAACTAGCGTTCTTCCTTCCCACAAAAAAAAAGGAATGCCGCAGCATTCCTTTTCCTATCTTATTATCTAAATCCATTCAAACAGATTAAGCTTTTTTCTTCAGCATGGTACCCAAAATCAGATCCCAAAAGATCAGGGTGGAGGCATAATTGCCTTTGGAGCGCTGATGATGAAAATCGTGGTGTTCTGCACCGGCCATTAGCGGAATGTACTTGGAAACGATGGAACGCACACCCGAGTGGATATCCAATTCATGCAGACTGCGGAAAAGCGCCCAGGCCCAAAAGGCCCAGACATTTACCGGAGAAAAGATAAAAATGAGAATCACGCCTACTAATGCACCCGCATAGCCCGAAAGCCACTCGATAGGATGCGCATAGATAAAATCCAACGGAAAAGGCTGACTCGCCTGATGATGTATGCTGTGTATTTTCTGATGCAAAAATTTATTCTCGTGCATTGTGCGGTGAATGATGTAAAACATCAGGTCGTCCACCACCAGGATGACCAAAAAATGCAGGACAAAAATGCCGATGCCCGCCCATTGCATATCGAAGAGTCCCTGCCCCATCCACAATCCGAAAAAAGAAAGTACATAAAGCGAAAGAATATTGAAGCCAATCAGCGGCAGGCGTTTGAAAAACTCATTGTGTGAGAGGGGTTTATCTAACTGATTGGAACGTATTTTTATATTTTTGAAAACATCGGTATACATCAGCAAGTAGTTGTAAACCAGACCAAATAGTATTCCGGCAGTCAGAATGCCGAGCGTAACAAGAATCAGAATCATGAAGTTGATTTTACAGGTAAGTTAATTTTTCTGCTTCGCAGATAACTATCTGATGCATTTATTGAACTTGCCCCCTATTTAATGTATTATTAATGTCAATATAGGTTGAAAAATAAAATTCAAATATTATCGCATAACGCTGCCGCGGGCTTTTCTTTCTTTTGTCTTGATACAAAAGAAACAAAAAATCAAGTCGGAACCAATGCATTTTTGGTGTCGATGAAGAGACCTTCGATCGTAGGTCTCTTCATCGACACCAAAACCAGAAGCGGCCAGACTATCCTTCAGCATGATATTGTTTGCTTTTTTATTGTATTTTCAAGCTTTGTAATGATTTCGAAAGGGCCGCTTCTATATGCTGGTGCTTCCGACAACTGAAAACGGTGCCTGCGGCTCGTAATTTTTAGTGTTTTTAATATCAAATCAAATTTTTTACAAAAGATTTCAACCATAGCCTCAGTTCATAAAGCATTGCGCGCTAAACGTATTATTGATAATGCGAATCAAGCTCAGAAATCAGTGTTTTTGGCGATCGACTTGTCATAATCCGTGTTTCTAGCGCTTCAGTAAAGTTCACATTTCGCTCTTAAGCATTGCTAATAAAAAATGATGCGCAATTACTTAACTAATTTTACAGATAAGTTTTCCTTTGATATTTTTGTACCAAATTCAGCCTTTTGGGAATGTTTCTGTAATTTAAGGAGTTAGTGGATAAATAATTTAAACTTATGAAAAAAACTAACGCAATCCGTATCCTCGAGCAGCAAAAAATAGCTTACGATACGGTTGAATATGAATATGACAGTGAAAATCTGGATCTGTCAAAAATTGCCGCAGACAACGGCTTCGTTTTGGAGGATGTTTATAAAACTTTGGTTCTGAACGGCGACAAAACCGGTGTTTTGGTAGCGGTTGTGGCAGGGCATCACAGTCTTTCCCTCAAAAAAATGGCTGCTGTAAGCGGCAATAAAAAAGTGGAGATGGTGGCTGTGAAAGACATTCAGACTTTAACAGGATATATTCGGGGCGGCTGTTCTCCAATAGGGATGAAGAAAAATTTTCCGGTCTATATAGATGAAACGGGTAAAAATTTGACTGCTTTTTTTGTCAATGCCGGAGTGAGAGGCCTTCTTTTTTCCTGCAAACCGGAGGACCTGCTGAAAGTCTGCAAAGGAGAATGGGCGGATATTGCCGAATGAAAAAAGAGAATTCCATCTAGCAACATCCTTTTTTGGGAGTATTTTCTAGCCTCATGGTATTTTTTATAATATTGCAAAAATAAGCTAATCCGCATTTGCAATAACTATATAAGATTCAAATATTCATCAAATAAAAATACTCTATTCCTGCTTTGTCCGGTCATCTCTCTTAAAATTTTAACATTTACAAAATCTGTAACCAAATCATTCGCGGCTTTGTAACTCAAACCGGTTACAGCTTTTACCTCATTAACATAAATTACAGGTTTTTTAAATAAGAATTGAAGCAATATAATTGCATTGTTACTTTTTTTTCCAAAAGCTAAATTGATATTATGCTCTAAATTTGCTTTCAAATCAATAACTTTAGATAAAGTTGTAACTGATTTTTCAGCAGTTTCTGCTATACCAACCAAAAAGTATTTCAACCATTGAGTCATGTCATTCTTCGTTCTAACAAACGTCAGATTATCATAATAAAGACTCTTGTTTTTTTCAAAATAAGCAGAAAGATATAACAATGGCTTGTTTAATATTTTTTGATCAACTAAAAATAAAGTAATAAGCAGTCGCCCAATTCTGCCGTTGCCATCCAAAAACGGATGGATTGTCTCAAACTGATAGTGCGCTATTCCAATTTTTATTAACGCAGGTACAAAGACATCTTCGTTGTGAATAAAGTTCTCCAAATCACCCATCAATTCATTTAAATAAATATGGTTCGGGGGAACAAATACAGCATCAGATGGGCTGCTCCCACCAATCCAGTTTTGACTGCTTCTAAATCCGCCGGGCTGTTTATGTTCACCCCTTACACTATCCAATAAGATTTCGTGGGTTTGCTTTATAAGCCTTGATGAAATTGGCAGCCTTTCTAATTCAGCAATTGCACCATTCAATGCCTTTATGTAGTTATTTACTTCTTTCCAGTCATTTCTTCTTTCCGGTAAAATTTCTTCTTCATCTAATAATGCCTCGTCAATTTGAGTTTGAGTACCTTCTATTCTGCTTGAAATTACCGCCTCTTTTGTAACATGCATTTGTATAAACAAATCTATATTTGGAACAAGCTTAGAGAATGAGTTCAGTTCTCCTAATTTTATTGCCGCTTTCTCTAACAGACTATTAATTTGTTGATTTTCCCATGACCATTGATCATTTATTATTGTTGGCAAAAAATAGGAATATCCTGTGCTGCTCTTTTCATAAACTCCAGCAATATAATCTTCAAGTTTTATCATGAAAATACTTTTATAGTTTTTTATTCTTATGTTACTTTGGCGACTTAAAGTAAAATAACAAAATTCTTATGTTACTTTGGTGGCTTAAAGTAAAATAACAAAATTCTTATGTTACTTTCAATGATACTGAAATATTTTTTAAATCGCCTGAGAAAAAATCCAAAAAGATCTTGAAGAGATGTTTCAGAATATCCAAACTGGTGCCTGTCTTGACCTTAATCAAAATGGATCATTAGCTGATATTGAGTAAAAGTCAGACCAAATCTCAACATATTTTCTCCGTTTCGAAACAAATCGAAAATACAAAATTGAGCAGAACAACTTCTGGTATTTACTTTTTTACGAATATTGGAACAGTAAAAGCTGTGAATCGGAAACTTTATTAAACAAATATTTACAAGTTTCTGCCATTACTGTCCCCACTTTCCTGAATTTCTTATAATTTTGCAGTAATTAACTGCATGTCTGAAATTATGGAACTCCTTATAATATTATTACTTATCCTTTTGAATGGTGTTTTTTCGATGTCTGAAATAGCCATTGTTTCCTCCCGAAAAACAAGGCTGGAAATGGCTGCGAAACGTGGAAACAAAGCCGCAAAAGCTGCACTCGACATTGCAAATGCCCCCAATAAATTTTTATCGACAGTTCAGATTGGAATCACACTCATCGGTATCCTTACCGGTATGTTCAGCGGCGAGAAATTTACTACAGACATCAAAGCAATTATCGAAGGTTTTGATTTTTTCCGTCCTTATGCTGATACACTTGCAATGGTAGTTGTGGTAATCATCATTACATTTCTTTCTTTGGTGTTGGGCGAATTGGTACCAAAACGAATCGGGCTTTCCAATCCCGAAGCGATTGCAAAAATTGTTGCCCGCCCAATGAATATTCTTTCCACAATCACTTTGCCCTTTGTTTGGTTGCTGACATTCACAGGGGATCTTCTTGTCAGACTGCTTTCAATCAAACAATCCTCAGACAGTCGGGTAACGGAGGAAGAAATTAAGGCCATCATACAGGAGGGTGCCGAAGGCGGTGCCGTTCAGGAAATAGAACAGGACATTGTGGAACGCGTATTTATTTTGGGTGACCGAAAAGTGGCCTCCCTAATGACGAACAGGAATGATATTGTTTCCTTGGATATCAATGACAGTTCCGAAGAAATACGCAATATTGTGAATATTGAACTTCACTCTATGTACCCTGTTTATGATGAAGATCCGGATAACATAAAAGGCGTGGTGGTGCTGAAAGATCTCTTTGCACATCTCAGCGCGCCTGATTTTTCTTTGAAAAAATATCTTCGTGCTCCACAATTTCTTACGGAAAACACTTCTGTTTATAAAGCACTTCAGCTTTTTAAAGAAAAAGGTGTTCACTATGGCATTGTGGCCGATGAATATGGAAATACAAGGGGAATTTTGACAATGAATGACGTACTCGAGGCCCTTGTAGGCAATACTTCCGACTTTTACAGCGATGAATTTTCATTGGAACAGCGTGCAGACGGCAGTTATTTCATCGATGGTCAGTATCCTTTCCACGATTTTCTCCATCATTTTGAGTTGGATGAACTGGCTAATGAACATTCCTTCAATACGATTGCCGGACTTATTTTGGAAGAACTGCAGCACATTCCGTCCGAGGGTGAAAAAATCTACTGGCGCGACTTTGAAATTGAAGTAATTGATATGGACGGCGCCCGAATCGACAAACTGTTGGTGAAACAGGTAAAATAAGGGATTGCTGTTCAGTAAATTAACACAGTATGCTCCCCAAAGATATTGAAAATAAAGTAAAATCACTTTATCCGGATACTGCAGCAGACAGCTTTTGCCATATTTTGGGGGCCTCAGCAAGATCCGTTGTTAAAAACAAACAACTTTCAACAAAGAACAAACAACTTTACTACCGGAGGCTGAAGCCACCGTCTCAGTAAGGTATTTGCTCCGTAAGGCTAAAGCCATTACTTCGCAATCCTTTCGCCGATCAGTTATTGAATTTTATAAAAATAATCTGTGAAAAATCTGTGCTATCTGCGTTATCTGTGGTGAAATAGCATGTGTCTGTAAAAAAAACACCGGATATCTCTGCGCCCTTTGCGGGAGCATTGCGGTCTTTGCGGTTAAATTTTTTGATACTATCGCAAACAAGAGGCTAAAGCAATCCTTTCGCCGATCAGTTATTGAATTTTATAAAAATAATCTGTGAAAAATCTGTGCTATCTGCGTTATCTGTGGTGAAATAGCATGCGTCTGTAAAAAAAACACCGGATATCTCTGCGCCCTTTGCGGGAGCATTGCGGTCTTTGCGGTAAAATTTTTGATGCAGACACAACTTGCAGGAGGCACAGTTCAGTGTCTCTGTGTCTCTGTGTGAAAATTAAATCATCAGAAACAAGATTACTTACAACAAACTACCGGAGGCTGAAGCCACCGTCTCAGTAAGGTATTTGCTTCGGAAGTCTAAAGCCTTTCCTTTCGCCGATCAGTTATTAAATTTTATAAAAATAATCTGTGAAAAATCTGTGCTATCTGCGTTATCTGTGGTGAAATAGCATGCGTCTGTAAAAAAAACACCGGATATCTCTGCGCCCTTTGCGGGAGCATTGCGGTCTTTGCGGTAAAATTTTGTGCTCACTTTGATCTTTGATCTTTTATCTTTAATCTTTAATCTTTAATCTTTAATCTTTAATCTTTAATCTTTAATCACTACAGTTCAAAGCGCGCAACTCCAAACATCCGGCAGGTCAACTCATGCAATGCCTCGCTGCAATCTTCACCCGAAGCGGCTCTATTGTAAATAGTTTCCAACTGCGGTTCATATTGAAAATAAGCATCCGGAATCGGCAGGCTTTCCAAATGATTGCGCAGGACTTTTACAGAACCGAACAGGCGTTGGTACAGAAAAGTACAAATTGGCGAATTGAAAAATGCTGCCAAAGCTTTCAGGTTAAAACCTTCGGAAGGAATAAAAAAATTGGCGCTGTTCAGCAGCAGGCTGCCTTCAAAATCGGCCACCATACAGAGTTTATTGGAAATAAACTTGTAACAGATCTTTGGGCTGCGGTACAGGACTTCGGGTGCCGTCTGTTGCAGCGCTTTGGGATTGAAATGTATAAAATTGACTGCGGCTTTAAAACCGAAGGGTTCCAGTTCTTTTCCTGTAAAAATTGGTTCTGCAGCTTTTGTTGCCGCAGGCAGCAGGTGTTTTTTATTATTACCCGTTACGATGCCCAATCCGAAAGCACAATGCCCTTTCAGTGTAAAATGAGGGCAGGCAAGTAATTGTTCGATCAGTTGCAGCTCCTCTGCTTTTTCTATAGCAGGCGGACGATAATTATTGCGCTCGAGCAGGGCAGCAGAAAGTGCCAATTGTCGGCCATTATGGATAATGTTGATTTTCTTTTTCTTTTTTCTGTCCACTTCCAGTCGAATCACTTTTGACTGAACCCCTTTGAAGGCATTGCCATGATAAGAGAGCGTCACATCTGCGTCAAAATCGAAAACATGTCTGCGGACTGCGCTGTGCGCATCGACATAGAGGAAGGATTCCGGCAGGATAAACACCAGTTTACCCTTTGTACTCAACCTTTTGATGGCCTGACTCAGAATAACGGCAAATGAATCCAGGCTTTTCCACTCCGGATTATTTTTTATCAGTGCGGCCTGAATTTCAGGATTGCGGTCAGCCCCCCAGGGCGGATTGGTAATGATATAGTCATATCGGTTTTCATCGGGCCATTCCAATGCGTCAACGCATTCTGTGTTCACTGAAATATCGGTACGGCTGAAAAATAGCGCAAAATTTACCTTTGCTATGCGCAGGGAAAGTGCGTCAATATCGCGTAATGTGATTTGTTGAGGCGGGTGGGCCTTGTCGATAATGCTGAGCAGAATTGTTCCTGTTCCGCTGCAGGGATCGAGCACCCGTGAAGAAAGCGGCAATTGCAGGTCATTGACCAAAAAAGCCGGCGTAAAGAAGGCGCCCAATTTTGATTTTTCTCCCAGATTGCGCATCGATTCATATGCAGCACCCAAAAAATCGGGTTCGTCTGTTGGAATCTGAAATCCGGATAAAGCTTTATAGAGTTTCAGAACGGCTTCTGCATCGTTCTGATGTGCCCATTCGCAAAGAAAAATTGAAAACTCTGGATTTTCAGATCTTATTTCCGGAAGAATTGTTTTTTTGCTTTTCCATTTCAGGGTAATCAATCCGGCCTGTTCCAGTGCGAGCAAAGAAAGTGCGAGCATAGTACAGGAATTTCCGAGAGCATGTTCATTGAAAACCAAAAGCAGCTGTTTCAGGATATTTTTACTTTCTCCGCCCTGCAGGGTATTCAATTCCTGCCTAGCCTGCTGACTGTGGTATCTGTTGGCCCGGGAAGTTAGTCTTCCCGTCTCAGAAATCCGTTTTACAATTTCTTCGTAATCGCAGTCAGAATATCCCTCCGAATCGGATGTGTAGTCAGGAATTAGTCCGGTTTTGACCCAGTTGGCAATCGTTGCTCCTGAAACAGAAAGGACTTTACGGATATCATCTTTGGTCTTCATGCAATAGTTGGCGTCGGGACCGACATAAGCGATTAATTCGGTAAAGCTAACTATATTTTTATTATTTTGAAATTTTATTTTCCATAAGCTAAAAACTGTTCACTTATTTTTCCTTCACAAATGAGTATTAATTATATGCAAAGTTCAATTTTTCAGATTAAAGGTATTCTCAAAAGTATTATATTTGTAGCATGTTCACCCCTAACAAGGAACAAAGAAAATAAAATATCCATGAAGTCTATTTACATTAATATTTTTTTTAGCCTGTTGTTTATAAGTTCTTTGTACGCCCAAAGCGCTCAGGATTTATACAAAGAGGGCAATGAGCTGCTAAAAAATAAGCAGCCGGAACAGGCCCTGACAAAGTATAACAAAGCTTTGGAAACGGACAGTAATTTCACTTTTGCCTATATGAATCGGGCAAAGGTATACATGGAATTGAAAAAATGGGAGTTGGGCGTAAAAGATTTCAATAAGGTATTGGAAAAAGACGCCAAAAACGCGGATGCTCTGATCGGGAGAGGCCGCTGCAAATATGAACTGACCTATTTTGAAGGCGCTGTACTTGACTATACAAATGCACTGGAGCTGAATGAAAAACTCTCAGCAGCCTACTATCATCGCGGGTTATCGCTTTATCAGGTCAGCCGTTACAAAGAATCGCTCAATGATTTTGAAAAGGCACAGGAACTTCAGGACTTGAGCCTTGAAAGCAGTAGCGATCAGTTTTTGGATATCTGGATACATTTGGGCAATTGCCAACGCATGCTGCAGAATTATGAAAAAGCGATGACCTGCTTTGAAAAAGCATTGGAAAAAACACCCAACAATGCCGATGTTTACTTTAGCCGCGGATCTGCCAAGTACAGCAGCAAACGTTGGGAAGATGCCAACCTCGACTACAGCAAAGCACTGCAGCTGAATCCGAAACATGTATCTTCTGCCTATTATCGCGGAATGAGCCATCGCGAAATGAAAAAATACAAGGAAGCACTTTTGGATTTTGACCTGGTAATTAAACTTGATCCAAAACTGCCTTTGGGTTATGTCACCCGTGCCTTCACTTTTACCGACATTCAAAAATACAAGGAAGCACTTAAAGATTACGACAAAGTCCTGAATGAACTGACACCGGATGATGCAGCAACCTATATCCGTCGCGGTTATGTGCTTGTAGAAATGGGTCAGTTTGAAAAGGCAGTGGCCGATTTTTCCAAAACCATTTTACTGAGTGAGCTATATAAACCATATGCGCTGAACAACCGTGCTGATGCCAAACGCCTGCTCAAAAAATATGATGAGGCCTTATCTGATGTCAGTGAATCGCTAAAATTGGATTCCCTCAATTCCTGGGCTTTCATGAATCGTGGGCTTATCTATGCCGATCAATCTCAGTTTGACAAGGCTTTCAGTGATTTTAACCGCGCAATGGAACTGAATTCGCAACTGCCGAATCCCTATTTTCACCGCGGAAATCTCTACCTAAAAAGGAAGCAGTACGAAAAAGCTATCAACGATTACAATAAACTGCAGGAATTGGATCCTACGTTCAAATCAAAAGAAGTAGAAAAGAACAAAAAAGCGGCTAAGAAGGGCTTTTTGGCGGGGTAGATGATTTGTATGCGGCACCATAATACCCAATCTGATCTGTCAAAGAGATATTTTGTCCATTATCCTTAGCGTTAATATATTTGACCCATCGTAATAGGCTGAATAAAAGGGGCCTGATAAATATGATTCAGATTGATCATGCCCTGAGCTTATTAAAACGGCAAACTGCTTATAGAAATAAAGAAAAACGTATAACAATGACATAAAAATGACATAAAAATGACATAACAATGACAGTATGCACTGTTTGTTATGCTTTTAAAATGACACATCGCTTGTGAGCGCGTAATGGTCAGAAATGGCGGCACTTTGTCTTTTGTGGGTATGTACAACAATTTTTTTATCAACTAATATATAATCAATTCTCAGGGCAGGCAGTGCACCGGCATAAGTAGTGCCCAGTCCCCAACCTTTTTCTGTAAAACTGTCTTTTAGCCCTTTCGACATCAGTCGGTAGCTGTAGGAAAGCGGCGTATCGTTAAAATCGCCACAGACAATGACCGGATAAGGTGAAGCGGCAATATGTTCCGATAAAATGGCCGCCTGTGCTGCCCGCATCTGAAAAGCGTTGCTCAATTTCTCTTCTATGCGGTAGTATTTTTCCTGAGTTTCCTTTTTATTGAGCGTTTTCAGATTGTCTTTTTTCAATACTTCGTTGGCATCATTGCCCAATCGGGTGGATTGCAAGTGCACGGAATAAACCCTCACTTTTCGGCCGGGTAACTGAACATCTGCATGTATTGCTCCATTTACTGAACCCTCAAAGTTAATGACACCGGTTTTCTCCAAAGGAAATTTACTGTAAATGGCCAGACTACTTTTGCCGCCGCGGTGCTGATGTGAAAGTCCGAAACTTTTCAAAATTTCATCGGCTCTGTTTGAGGAAGCCCTCCCCTTACCCGAGAATTCCTGTCCGAAAAGCAGATCTGGCGACTGATATTTAATGTATTCCAATATTTCGATTTGGCTCTCCATCCATTTATCTTCTTTTGAAGAAAGGGGTGAATTAAAATAACGTACATTATAGGTCATTAGACGCAGTGCATCTCGGGGCACATCTCCTTCTCCGCCAAATCCGAAAAGTGTGGAAATGTATCCGCAGCCCATAACCACAGTTAACAGTGAGCCATAAACTGCCCTACTTTTTTTGTAAAACCAAAAACCTATCCAAAAAAGATTAATAAGAAGCAAAAAAGGATATCCCAATGCTAACATTGCCAACCAACTATTCTGCATCGGCGATACAAAGGGCGCCGAATAGCTCAGCATCAGCAAAAATGCTGACAGGAGATTGACATACCAAAGTAGATTGAAGGATATGGAACGTAAAGAAATCATTCAAATAGATTATATTTTGATGACAATATTACCAAATTTTCCCGGAATTGAAGGAATCGGGTGGATAAAAACGAGTAAAATAGTAATTGTGCCGGGTAGAGCGTACTTAGAAACAGCTACTTTGCGGCAGCAGGAATCAACTATTCCCAGTAATTATAGAACTCCAATGGAATAATGATTTGACTTAATTTTATCCTCTCAGGATTGTATAAAAAAACAAATCCTCAGAAAAGGAAAAAATAAAGTACTTTCTCTATTTTACAGCAATGATACAAAGAAAGTTTTAAATACGTTTTACCTTTTCCCTCTACCTAGTGTTACGTTAATTGTATTATGGCATGTTTTGTTTCTGCAGAATTTCACTGATAATTTTCCCGGTTTGCAGCCCCATCGGGGCGAAATTTTTGTAGCCGCAGGCGAAAAATTGAACAGAGCTCCGTAGGAGCGGCATTTTAAAAAAATGGTT
>JBIKQC010000084.1:0-11942 GCA_044349855.1 Saprospira sp. | reverse complement strand
TTATATTAACGAGGATTGCGGATGGGATGATTTTCCAAAAAACAATGGGTTTTCGGTACGTTGTGTAAAGGAATAGAAAGAAAATTACCCATTTTCAATTCCAGCACCGTAGTCACCGGAAACATTCACAATAATCCATAAAATGGCTCAAAGCTAATGATAATATCAGTTTTAGCTTTTTAAACCTACTTTTTGTCCATTATCCCTGAGATAACACACAACCTATGCTTACAGGACTTGAAAACGACTATTGGATTGCAGTACGGCCGATATGGCAGGAAGTCGAATTCAAAAATACGGATAATTACCTTAATTGTATTGCCACTTTTTCCCAAATTCAAATTGATTTATTTGCAGCACATATACTTTATTGCGAAGTGATGAGGGGAGGTTTCCGTCAGTTTTATTTTAATGAAAGCGGAATCACCGTTTATGAAGCACTTAAAGGTTTCAAAGCAATTGGGATGCCGGAATCGGCCGTGCTGATACAGGAGACAATAGACCTTTTTGAAGGAAAAGATTTGCGCGACAGGGATGTAAGGGTGCTTGAATACAATGACAGTGCAGACTACAGAGATGCATTTTTCAAATTGACTGCGGAGAAAGAAAATGGCGGTTTTCACACTGCGGCAAACAGTTACCTGCATCAAAACCTGGAAAAATTGCCCCCAATCATAAAGGAGCAGATTATAAAAGGAGAAAACATCAACCGCTTACAAAAAATAGACAACAGCGGTCTCGATTGGGAAAAACTGTACGAAACTTACAGCACAAAAACGGGAGATGAAAATTACTTCACCCAAAAGATTACTGATTTGAATATTGCCAATCTTTTTGAAAAATTCATAGGTGAAAAAATCATAGAAAGTGCTGTTAATACCTTCGATTCCATGCCATACGGAAATCTATTGGCAGGACAATTCATCAAAAAACTCAGTTCGGACTATTGTGTTGACTATGTTTTTCAAAAATTCTCCGCTATGGAGGAGCCCAGTACTAAAATGTATCTAGCCGGGCTTTTAGGACAAATATCCAATCCGAGGATTCTCAAATATTTTGATCAGCTGCTACAGTACAAAAAGTATAAAATGGATTTTGGCTATATTTTACACAATCTGTTGGATGACAACATGGTCAGTGCGGATGAAATTACAGCTCAGATAGCAAAACTGAAGGATTATCATCCAAAAGCCTATAACAGTCTGATTGAAAAAATCCAGCAAATAAAAGAAGATAATTAAATGGTTTACCCATCCTCAAATTGAACTACCCCTTTTTCAATTCCAACACTGTAATCTCCGGCAAAATGCCCACTCTACCGGGAAAGCCCAAAAAGCCAAAGCCCCGGTTCACATAAATGCGTTTTCCTTTCTTTTCGTAAAGGCCTGCCCACTGCGGATAAATCCATTTTGAGGGACTCCACTTGATGCCAGGCACTTCAATACCCATCTGCATACCGTGCGTATGACCGCTCAGGGTGAGATGAACATGTTTTTCAAAATCCAAAATATGCTCTTGCCAGTGACTTGGGTCATGTGACATGAGAATGGTGAATTCACCGTCCGGTGTTTCGGCAAATGTTTTATTCAGATCGCCTTCTTTAGGAAAATGCCCTCTTCCCCAATTTTCCACACCTGCAAGTCGCATCGTCTCACCATTTTTTTCCAGAAGCAGAGACTCATTCTTCATCAGCTTGAAACCCATTGCATTATGGTTACGTTCCAATCTCGCCATATTTTCAATTGATGCCGCTTCATTTTCCCAACGGATATAAGTGGCATAATCATGATTACCCAAAACAGAAAACTTGCCGAAAGGTGCGTTCAATACTTTAAAAAGGTGGATATAAGGTTCTATTTCCGTGGCAACATTATTAACCAGATCTCCGGTAAAAAGTATAATGTCTCCTTTCTGCGCCTGTATCATTTCAGTTCCCCTTTCTACTGCCGTGATATTGTCAAAACTGCCGGCATGAACATCTGAAATCTGCACAATACGAAAACCGTCGAAGGCTTCGGGCAGATCGGGAAAAGTTAAGGTGGATTTATGAACGGTATAAGCATATTTGCCTCTGGTTATACCATAAACGAAGGACATAAATGGGATAGAGGCCAAGGCCAGACCTAACTGTGCGACAAATAGCCGGCGTGACTCCCAAGCCACAGCGGGCCCTCCTTTTTCTGACATTGCCATCAGTTGCCCACCTCCAAAACGCAGGATTCGATAAGAGTCTTCCGCCAAGAGAAAAATGGCAAAAAAAGCCTTTGTTATCAACAACGTGACTGACATTCCAAGAACGAGGTTATTAAACCAGCGTAAATTGCCTATCTGACCTTGAACACTTATGTAGAAAATCATCCAAAAAATCGGAAACAGCGTAACTATCCAATAAGCCCATTTAAGCCCTCTTGGCATACCGTTTTTAAAGAGGGTTTTCAAACCATAAAAAACATAAAATTCCAGGAAAATTAATATTCCCAAAAAAAACAAAGAAGAAATAATTCTGCCCATCAGTTTTATTTTTCAACCGTTACCTTATCGGCACTCAGTTGTGAAATTATCGAAGCTTTTTCAGCCCCATTGTATTGTAATAATATTATATTTTTACCCCTAATCAGTTCACCTTCCGAGCGCCATTTTTGCAGATCAAAACTCAAAGGTAGGCCAATATAGCGCATTCCCTCTTTGCTTAGTTCCAACTGATTCACGTATCCGTGAAGGAATTCTTTCTCAATTTCCATCCCCTCAATAGGTTTTGGGCGGACTTTGTAATATAGATAATAATCTAGGGCTATTAATTGTTTTAAAATATCGTCCTGAGGATGGTTTTTATCGGCAAATTCAAATAAAATATCATAGACATCTGCCAAGGTATATTTATGGTACTCACGCCTTTGTCCGAAAAGGGTACCCAATCCTAAAAGGAAATCGAAAATGCTGAATTTTTCGGTTACATAGCGCAAGGTATGTTCTGCCCTTTTCTTGTTCCAATATATCTCTAGGGCATGTTCCAAACGCACAATCGCAGCCAGTTCTTCCTTTGATAGATAATTGCTTTCGATGAGCTGATAAGGCGGTTCAGGATCGAAGGTAAAACCATGCTGCTCTTTATCCCGAAGCGGAGTTCCTTTCAGGAATTTCAAAAATCCCAGCTGCAGTTCCGGCGGATATAGTTTAAACACTTCTTCGATGCTGAATTTTATATCTTCCAGATAGTCGAAAGGCAGACCCACAATGAGATCAAGGTGCATCTCGATCAGATCATCCAATTGTTTTACGATTGCGCTGGTTTTTTGAAAGTTCTGTTTGCGCTGAACTTCCAGATTGGCTTTCTGATTCACAGTCTGAATACCAATTTCAAAGCGGAAAAGTCCCTTTGGTACTTTTTCCCGAATGAAGGAAACAATATCGGGATGGATAATATCGGCCGTAATCTCAAACTGAAAGACATTGCCCGGATGGTAATTGTCCAGAATAAACTGAAAAATTTCCAGCGTAAAGGTCTTTTTTATGTTGAAGGTACGGTCCAGAAATTTAATCACTTTCCCATTCTTCATCATGAAGAGCAGCGTCTCTTTTATTGTATCCATCGGCAGGTAGCGCACCTTGTTATCCAAACTGGCCAAACAAAATTCGCATTTGTAAGGACAGCCTCTCGATGTTTCAATATACAATACTTTATTACGCAACTCCACAGGATCGTCATTGCCATAAGGCATCAATCCCTGATAGTTAAGCAGGTCAAAATTTCCGGCTTCGCTATTGTAAAACAACTCGCCATTTTCTTTTCTCGCCAGGCCCGATACCAGATTCAGTCCATCAGGATAATTTGTCAGAAATTCCCGAAAAGGAATTTCCCCTTCACCCGTAATGATAAAATCGACATAAGGAAGGGCTATAACTTCCTCCCATTCATAGCTTACTTCGGGTCCGCCCAGCAGGATTTTTGTATTGGGATTCAGCGCTTTTATTTTTTCACAAACAGCCAATGTCTGAGTGATATTCCAAATATAACAGCTGAAAGCAACCACATGGTACTTTGCACAATAGACCGCTACCTCGTCGCGATTTTCATTAATAGTAAACTCCTTCCAGTCAAGCCCCTCCCATTCCTTGTTCAGGTCATATAAAAGTCTGATTGCAAGATTTGTATGGATATACTTGGCATTTAAGGTGGTCAGAAGGATCATTTTGTTAATGTGATGATGTGGTGATCCCGTCTTTGGTCGGGACAAGTTATGGTAATGTGCGGATCTTGTCACAAGTGACTAGACAAGTTGTGCGTATTTACAGGTCAATCTTAATATTAAGCTATGATTTAAGTTACTTCAACCTACAACAAAATGCTCCTTGGAGCTGAAAATTTAGTATATAATTCTTATTTATCAATCTAATAAGAGGATTGATTAAATACTTTAGGGCGATCTCGGTTTATAAAAAATTGAATTTCAGATTAGTGTTATCCGCATATCAACTCATCCGCATATCAACTGATCAAATATTTTATCTTATCAATTCCAACTTAGTCATCCTGTCCCCTATTTCCAATCGGTGCACCACATCCATTCCCTCGACTACCTGTGCGAAAATGGTATAGTTCCCATCCAAATGAATGGCCGGAGCATGTGTGATAAAAAACTGTGCACTTTCTGTATCTTTTCCGGCGGAGGCCATGCCAACACGTCCGGCCTCGGTATAGCGCAGCATACTGAATTCGGATACTACATTTACATCGAATCCGCCCCACCCATCACCACGGGGACAACCGCCCTGAGCTACAAAATTGGGTACTACACGATGGAAACTTTTGTTTTTGTAATAACCTGCTTTGACCAAATGAACAAACTGCATGACAGTTGCGGGTGCTTCTTTAGGAAAAAGTTCCATCACAATCCGGCCTCTGTTTGTTTCAATGGCAACCCGTGGTTTTGGCCCCAAGGCATTGATGAAATGCCAATCGATTTCAACAAAATTGACCTTCTGGTTTTCCTTGGCTTTAGTTTTTGAACCCGCAAGATAATCTATGGCATTCTGCAAAAAGATGTATGTTTCAATATCTCGGGGCATTGTCAGTTTTTTCTGTGCATCTTTCAGAAAGCTGTATTCAGGAAAAGCAACTTTCATATTATTCTTCTCATCGGCAATCGCTTCAGCCACAATCGCCATCATACCAACATCTCCGCTCTCTATACATTTTCTGAATACCTGATGCAGTTCTTCACGAATGCGGGCAGTCGAAAAATTCATCTCCTTTTCCAGATTGGAACTGGTATAGAGATTTACCAGTGCCTGTGCTCCTGAGGATTTTACTATTGGCGAAATTATGACTGTATCTGATTTTGGGAAAATTGCATCTGTAAGAATTCGGTAATTCCAGGAAAAATGAGACAAAGCTGCAAGGATTTCTCCTTTTTCATACTCATTTTCACATTTTGCATATCGCTCGATGAGTTTTGTGCTGTAATAAGATTTTTGTTGCCCTTTATAATATTCTGTATTACTCATCGCCGCAGCCAAGAGTCTGGTGCGAACCAGCCAATGCGGATGTTTTTCCGATAATTCAAAATATTTTACTGCATCTTTGCTGTTACCGAAAGCGACCAGATAATCGGCTGCTGTGACGCGTACATGTACACTTGTGTCATAAAGCGCCTCTTCGATGAGTGCACGGGAAGAATCATAAGGAAAATAATTCAGCCCCCTGATGATCTGACATCTTACCCGATAATCCTTATGAGTGTTAAAGGTATTTTCCAATGTTTTCAGTGCATTGAGGCCCTTGGTCTTGGCCAGTCCAATGACCAGAAACATCAGAATATTGGGATCCTTCTCTGCTTCTACGGTATTAATCAGGATATTTTCATAAGGCGAAAGATCTAAATTGGGTACCCTCGCCAGATAATTAGCCGCAACAAAACGGGCTCTGGCAGGCATAAAGGCATTGGAAATAAAGTCTTTCATGATGCGTTCCGTACCTTCAGGCTGAACCATTTTTCGCTGTGCAAAGCGGTAAAGCGCCAAGGCCAGGCCTTCCTGCAGCAGACTGTCCTGAACAGGGTATGGCTGGGATACACAAAGACTTTTCAATTCTTTTTCTGTTCCGCAACGGCCCACAGCCTCCAAAATGGCGGCCTGTACGGTTTTTACACTGTCTTCACGGAAAGCTTCCGACAGAATTTTGGCTGCAGCAATACTTTTCGACTGTCCTAAGGCAAAGGCAGCCACACGTCTCACCTCATCGTATGGATCGCGCAGCGCATCTGACAATGCTTCCAAAGCACTGGAATCCTGAATGGATGCCAAAGCCAATGCCGCCATATAGCGGTGACCTGCATTATCAACAGTGAGAAAGGTTTTCAAGGCCTCTGTATTTGCTTCTCCATTGGCATTACGCTTGCTGCGAATGTTCAAAATCTGCTGAATAACAGCATCTTCCGTATTGATGACAATCGGGTCTTTTTTAGACAGCTGTTTCGATCCGCAGGAAAACAAAAACAAAGCACTTATTGATAGAAAAAGTAATATTTTAATGGCCTTCATTTTTTTGCCCCGATTTTAATTTTCTTTAAGTTTTTTCTTCCGAAGATATATAAGGTAAAAAATTATAGCGCTCAGATTAACAAGCAACAATAACAGCAAACTGAACAGACCCATTCCATCGGTATTAAACATCTGACGCAGAATGACAAAGCACATATTCACATTCAAAAAAAGCGCTGCCAAAAACCAAAAACGATCCTGTTCTGAGAGCAAAGGATAGATGAATAACAGCAAAATACCGATAATGATTGGAAATACTCTTGGAAATATTTCAATCATTCCAACTTTGTCTATTGGAGGCAGGCCAATTGCAAATAAATCCCAAAGTCCGATAAAAATCAGGCAGCAACTCTGTGCAAAGAATACAATTTTTGCCCTGATGTAATCAGTCATTATACGGTCAAATTTGTATTGTCATTAGAATTATCTTCTTCCATAAACCAGCCGGCATACATTACGTAGGCATTGGAAATGCGGTGAATTGTATCGGCAAATTGTTCGGGACTCAGCTCTTTAACTTTTTTGGCAGGAATGCCTGCATAGATGCAGTTGCTCTGCAGATGAGAATTTTCAAGCACTACTGCTCCTGCAGCTATCAGACAGTTTGATTCTACTACAACGTTGTCCATCACCATAGCACCCATTCCGATGAGCACATCATCATGAATCGTGCATCCGTGCACAATAGCCCTGTGGCCGATTGATACATTATTTCCGATCGTTGTCGGCGAACGCTGATAGGTACAGTGTATTATTGCTCCATCCTGCACATTAACTTTATTGCCCATGCGGATGGAATGCACATCGCCGCGAACAACTGCCTGAAACCAGACACTGCAGTCATCACCCATGATGACATCGCCCACAACCGTGGCATTTTCAGACAAATAACAGTTATTGCCGAATTGCGGACTGAAGCCGCGTACAGATTTTATGAGCGCCATATTTAGCTATTGATAGGTACTATGTATTATTTGGTTAAAGGCTCAGAAATCCTTTATTTTGTGACAAAGATACGAATTTGAACTGTTATCTTGCAGAAAATATGCAAACTATCCAATCGGAATCAAAACTTTGCTGGTTGCTTGTCATAGCCTTATGGTCTCTGGCGTTATTACCCTGGCTTTTGGGGCATGGCATCTTTGTGGATGGACTTTATTATGGTACAATGTCTCGAAACTGGTACTTTGAAGGGGAGAATTTCTGGGATTTTAAACTAAGTAAAACTGTTCTAAACCAATTTTCCAGCCATCCGCCATTGGCTTTTTGGATGCAGGCCGCACTATTTGGGCTTTTAGGTGACTATTGGTGGGTTGACCGTTTTTATTCACTCCTGCTTTGGGGTTCAACAGCATTGGGTATTGTTTTTATTTGGAAAATTTATTTTAAACATAATGCCTGGCTTCCGCTATTCATTTGGCTGCTATTTCCAACCGTGTCCTGGTCTTACAGTAACAATATTTTGGAAAACACAATGGCCCTTTTTACTACTTGGGCAGTATTTTTTATACTAAAGTCGCAGCATTCCAAAAATCTTGAATTTTTATTCTTGGCCATTGCCGGCCTATTTGTTTTTGCAGCATTTATGAGCAAAGGCCCTGTGGGATTATTCCCCTTGGGACTGCCTTTTATTTTATTAATTTGGGATCGAAGTTTTAAATTAATGTTTTTGGCTTTAATGCCAATATTGACAGCTGTTGCAGCATTTTTACTTTTGATTTTCAGCAATGAAAATGCTTTGGAATTTTTCCAACTTTATTGGGGGATACAGTTGGAAGGAAGTTTTAAAATAGGCCCAGAAGACAGCAATCATTTTGTTATAATAATCAGACTTTTAATTGAAACAAGTCCCTTGATCGGCCTATATCTGCTTATGCGATGGCGCAGAAAAGCAAAAAGCCCTGTTTTTAATAAAGAAGTAGGGTTGTTTCTATTACTGGCTTCATCTGCTTCCCTACCTATGCTGATCAGTCCCAAACAAATGGGATTTTATCTGTTCCCTTCCTTCCCTTTTTGGGCCATCGGATTTGCACTTTTGTTTAAACCATTATTGGAGACAATCCGTATTAAAACAACAAAATTTGCATTTTTACTGCCTTTATTAATGTTTTTTACTGCGCTAACCTGGATGCTTTTTAACAATAACTCAGCAGTAAGGGATAGGTTGTTGATAGAAGATATCAGAAAAATGTGTCAATTAATCCCACTAGGGTCAGAAATAGGTAATGATCCCGAATTGGGCGAAAATTGGCAAATGCATGGGTACTTCGCACGTTATGGAAAACTGAGTTTACATTCAATTGGACATCCGGCCTATAAATTCCATATTGCCGAAAGTAAAAAAGTTCATCCATCTATAGGCTGCAGAGTCCTTTTTAAAGGGCTTTCAGGCATAGATCTTTATGAATGTCCTAAGCCCGAATAGTGGAGATATGTATTATTTTCCGGCTTACCCGGTTATACCCGTTTGAGACGCTGATATAGTAAATTCCGGTAGGCAAACCAGGCATATTGAAATAATACTGATTATTTTTGACACTGTGTTTTGGTATTTCATAGACCAGATTTCCGGTGATATCGAAAAGTTCGATACTGATTTTCTGCTCGACATCAAAGCTGATGTCCACCGTTAGCCGCTCACGTATAGGATTGGGATAAATTCCGACTCCTTCTTCGAAGTTACGTTTATTGTCATAATCTTCATCCAAAGAAATATCGACCGACTGAATGCAAACCATTTGCATATTGGCCTGCACGCCGCTTGCAGCGGTAAAACCGAAATAAATATTTTTTTCCTTCCCAAACAATTGAGCAATATCACCAATGTATGACATGCGCAGTTCATCATCAAAAAACACCTGCAGCAGCTGTTTTGAAGGGGACCAGGTAATTCGACAGTTATGATATTCACAATCACGCACATCCTGTCCTACACTACGCATACGAACAGCTTTGTGTACCGGTGCAGCAAAATTTCCGTCGCGTACCAATGCGATATGCGGCACATAGAGATCGGCCTGACCTTTGGTGAAACGGGTATCGAATTCGACGGCCAATGAAGGACTTATGACATTAGTACAGGTTCCGTGCTGACCAAATCCCAAGGCAGCATCAGCACAGCCCAAAGCCGAGTATTTAGCTTTGTTGGCATGCATGACAAAGGCAATTCCTTCACCGGAATAATTGGAACAGCCTAAATTTAGTGCAAATCGGATATCGAAGGAGTGATTGAGCTGCATCGGGTATTCGGCCCAGATACTGCCTACATCATTTGCTGTTTTGTGGGAAGTTATTTTGTAACAGTTCTCAGATATAATTTCTGCAGAACCGTTTTTAGAAAAGGTAGGCTGCGCCCAAATCGGCATTGGTATAACCAATACCAGATAAAGGTAAAAAAGTGAGCCTGACCGCATAACGCAAAACTGTGATTGATGTGAGAAATGGGGAACTATGGGGAACAAAGGTCAAAATTAACAAAAACCCTGCCTTATATTAACAAAAACGAAAAATATAATATCAGTTCCTGCAAAGTTAATTATAATAGACAGAATATTTGTTGGTAAATTCTAAATAACATTAATTTAATATGGATTAATATTTCAGCAAAATGGCTTCACAGGCTTTATCAAGCATCTGATAAACCTGCTCAAATCCGTTATCATTCCAGTATGGATCGGGCACTTCATTATTTTGATCGGGCTCTGCCAGATTCATTATGAGTTTCACTTTTTTAATATCCTCTTCATCTCTGGCCAGATTGACCACATTTCTGAAATTGGAGGCGTCCATAACCAGAATGAGGTCAAACTCTGAAAAATCACGGGTTTTGAACTGTCTTGATCTTTGATCAGTGATGTCGATGCCATATTTTTCTGCAATGGCAATTGAACGGGAATCGGGCTGTTCTCCACTGTGCTGACTGCTTGTACCGGCCGAGTCCACTATCCAGTTCAGCCTGTTTTTTTCCACTTTAGTTTTCAGAATGCCCTCTGCCAAGGGTGAACGGCAGATATTGCCCAGGCAGACCATTAATATTTTCATATCTGTATTTTTTAGTCTATATTTTCTAAGATAATACCTGATGCAGCACCTCGTGGGCGTGAATCTGTAAATGCTCGATATGGTATTGATAAAATCGGATCAGGTCTTCAATAAGCCGATGACGCAGTTCTCCGGTAATTTTAATATCACCGCTTTCGGTCATTGGCAATTCCAAAAACTGCAGGAGCAGCCGGCTGTGCTGCGCAGTAAAATAGCAGCTGTGCTCAGGCCTTTCCGCTAAGAAAACACCTTCTTTATAGTCGAAAAACAGCTCCTCCTCTTCTTCGTAGAAATCGGTGCCCTCGGGCATAAAACCAAGATACTCTGTCAATTTTACCATAAAAGATAGGTGAAAGTTGACCAGCCTGCCTTCATATACATCCAAAAGACTATAACTGTAAAACAGAAATTCGTAGAGCGGTTGATTTTCACCGGTCTCTTTGACCGATTTCTGTACCAGTTCCGTCATAAAAAGCCCCAAGGCTCCGCGGATGACATCAAATGGAATCTGCTTGTAGATATAAGCAGGCTTGATTTCCTTCACCCGATTTATTTCGCGGTCTTCCCGGTGGTAAACCACCATTTCTACCCAACCCATAGGCCGAAGCAATGCAGGGCCAATTCTGGAATTCTGCTGACGTACACCGCTCAAAATATAGGTGCGCAACCCATATTCACGGGTATACACATCACAGATGACACTGCTTTCCGAGTATTTTATGTTGCGGAGTATTATTCCACATATAGTTTGGAGCATTTTGAGTATCGGACTTTTATTCCGATATCAAAAATAAGGCTAAATGGGAGTTTTTCTGTTTAATTGGCAGTCTATTTTAAAAAAATAGGATTGCTGCTTATTAAAATTAGCCTATATGCCGACGATGTATATCGAGTGATACCAACGAAGAGATTAATCGACAATTATTTATCCGAAATTTGCTTGGTAAGCTCTTTAACATAATCAACAGAAACTTCAGCTGCATCGGCAATATCTTCTAAGCTAAATTTTCCTTTATTTATAAGTGCCAAAATCATTTTATCTCTTTTTTTATTTCCCCAACAATTTCCCCTTCAAGTTTGCCTTCTAGTTTGCCTTCGAGTTTGCCTTGTTTCCGCCCTTTCTTATAGGTGAAAGTATCTTCTATTTTTAGTTCCAGTGCCATATTGTTTAGAATATAATGTTGAATAAAGCCATCTAAATTACGAAGTTTCTAGATAACTTCATCTGATGATTGTAGAGCACGGAAAATTGTTTGGATCAATTATTTATCCGAAATTTGCTTGGTAAGCTCTTTAACATAATCAACAGAAACTTCAGCTGCATCGGCAATATCTTCTAAGCTAAATTTTCCTTTATTTAT
>JBIKQC010000083.1:0-11967 GCA_044349855.1 Saprospira sp. | reverse complement strand
TTTATTTTCAAGTCTTTCTCTTGCATTTTGAAGTCTTATTTCTCTAATAAAATTAAGCGGTGTGAGCCCGATATGCTTTTTCACAAAACGATATAGCTGTCTTTTGCTTACCATCATTTTTTGCGCAAGTTCATCAACATCAAAATTAACATTATCTATATTCTCTTCAACTATAGCGCTAGCTTTTGCAATCCATTCTGTGTCTGTTCCGGATAATTCTTCTTCACCGGCCTCTTGCTCAAATTCCGATATATTAACCTCTTGCTCTTCAATAATCTCAATACCTTTCCTCCAGGTCAGCCTTGAATAATAATTTTCAATAACATTTCTGATATTAGCCAATAGTTCATCAAGGGAAAATGGTTTTGTAATATAGCTGTCAACTCCTATGTTGAGCATTTTAAGCCTATCATTCTCATCAGAATTGGCAGTGAGCATGATTACGGGTATGTCAACGTTTTTTAAATCAGATTTTATTTTGGTAAAGAGCTCCAAACCATCCATTACCGGCATCATAACATCAGTTATAACCAACTGAATAGTTTCTTTTTTCTGCAAAAGAAGGGAATAGGCAACAGCACCATTTTCAGCAGAAATGATATTATAATAAGGTGAAAGAATATTTTTTAAAAACTGTCGCATTACCAGATTATCTTCAACTATAAGAATTGTAGAAAGATTATCGGCAAACACCTTTTCCGGTTTAATATCTTCTAACATACTGTCTGTCAAAAATATTTTTGTTTCACTCAATGGAAGAGAAAACAAAAACGAGCTTCCTTTATCAGCTGCACTGCAGACATATAAATCGCCGCCCATCAAAACCGCAAGTTCCTTGGCAAGTGCCAAGCCAACACCTGAGCCTAGTACTGAAGATTGCAGTTGATTCTTGACCTGATAAAATCTTTCAAAAATATGCTGCATATCTTCAGCAGAAATTCCAACCCCATTATCTTCAACTTCTACATTCAAGCGGCGAGTGTTATTGTCAATTCTTGTTTCATAAACATTTAGTTTAACAGTGCCGCCCTTTGGAGTAAACTTTAAAGCATTAGACAGCAGATTGTCAATAATTTTAGAAATTTGAATGGCATCAACTAAGGCAATCGTACGTTTATCCAATAAAAAATGGTATTCTAAATGAATATCATAGTCTGCAGCCTGGTATTTGAATGCAGTAAAAATATTCCCAAAAAAGCTGTTTAGTGCTGCCGGCTCTTCACTAATCGTCCACTGAGTTCCTGAGCTCAATTTGGACAAAGTCATAATCTCATCTATAAGTGTCAGCAATTTCTTACTGTTTTGTCGAACGATATGTAAAATTTCATCAACCTGTTTATCTGAGTAGCTTTTTATACCTCGGCTGATAAGTGCAGAAATTGGTGATAATATAAGCGTCAGTGGAGTTCTAAGCTCATGTGATATATTTGTAAAAAAAAGTTCCTTTGAATATATTGCTTTTTCAGCAATCTCTTTCGATTCTTTAAGCTGATTTTCAAAATCTTTCTGTTCGCTTCTTAGTCTAAAATTTTGAACTATTGTTCCATAAGTTGCAAGAAAAGGTTCAAGAAAATGAATAATCTTCTCATCATAACCTTTTAATCGGTTGGCAACACCAATTATACCAACAATAGAACCATTATAAAACACCGGAAGGCCCATAAAAGTACTGATTTCATGATCCCCCTCAGGAATACCGTTTTGATGGGAATAGGTTGAAGCTGTATTTGAAATGATGGGCTTTTCTGTACTGAGTGTATATTCTAAAAGCGTTTTCAGGTTTTTAAACGCTAATTCGGCAACGGTATCATTTTTATAAAATTCTTTGGATTCTTTGCTCCGGGAAAAATTCGTTATTGAATTTGTTTTTAGAAAAGATTTGCCTTCATGATCCTGAAGTACTTCACCTAAATACCCAAAGTCGCTTTCTGTAATCTTAAGCAGATAACTAAGCATTTTATCAAAGGTTTCCGTCAGATTGTCTGCCAAAAAAAACGCTGTTTGAAATGTTTTCAGACTTAAAAGCATATTGTTGTTTGTCAGCAGTTTTTCGTGGTTTTCTTCTAAAACCCTTATATTTTCTTCCGACTTTTTCTTTTCTTCCCTATACCTTTTCTGAAACCTAAAAATGAAAGGCGTGAGAACTGCCAAACAAAGAAAAAAACCAAAACTAATGTACATTATTGATTCGATCATAAATGAATAGGTTTGTGCTGTTAAAAATGCAAGTTTTCAAGCTTAAAAGGGAAGATTTGCATTTCAACAAGATATAATATTAAAGGCAACAAGGCAGTGAAAACATTGATGCAGATAATCAACGGCAAAATACGGGATGACAGTTTGAAAATAATGATCCTTGCCAAATAACAAAAAAGCAAGGTTCACATAAGTAAATGAGTTAAAAAAGAAATAGCAAACTCAAAGTTGATGCCTTTAGCGCTGCAAATATTTTTCATCATTTTATCTTTACAATCCATTGTATACTCTATTTAAATAAACCACAAATTACAACCTTTGGCAAGAAAAGATAGCTTTTTGGCAAAATAATATAGCTCATGCCTAAATTTAATTAGTTCATGGCAAATACCAATACTGAAAGCAATGATAATTTTTGGGGCACTAAAAATACACATTATAGAATATCATATATTTAAGGAACTTATCAAAACACAAAACTTATTCTTCGTTATAAAAAAAGAAACCGATCAGATATGCAAGCATTTTCTGCTTTGCGACAAAGTAAGGAATTAGCCTATTTTTTAAAAAAAAGGGGCAAATATTCATTATGGCAAAATCAGTTGCAATTTGGCAAGAAAGAATATAATTATACAGCAACTGTAAATCATTTAGTTACATTTTAACATAAAAATTTTAAAGAAAATAACCAACCGGTCTTGAAGTATAAAAAATAAATCTCAGACGATTATACTATTGATAAATACTGCTTTAATGATTTTATTGAAAATTTATATTAAGCCTATTTATTTTTATACGAAATATTAATGTTGTTTTTTTTTACTCATACAATCATTTGGCAAGAATAAGTATTACTTGGCAAAATAATAATCCGCATCTTTGTATCACAACAAAACAGAAAAGTTAGATTCTTTAAACAATGCTAATTTGGATTTAACGTTTCTGAAGACAAAATATAATGCAATTTACTATTTGTGTAACACCATTACATTACGTCTCTCAACAGTTCTTTCAAGTATAAAGATGTACTTTTAGATTTCTTAATTTTAATGAGAATACATACCTATAATAAGGTGAAAATGTCTTCTAAGAGAAACAGTTCAATAAGCTTATTATTTTAATTATTTATAGTTGTATTTTTTAAACATTTTAAACCAAAAGAAAGATGAAAAACTTTATCAAAGGCTCAATGGTAGCCGCTGCAATGTTGATGGGAGCATCTTCATTCGCACAAATCCAGGATGAGAAAAACGTAACTATTACAATGGAACTCGTTCCAATTCTTCAATTGAACATGAACACACCTGACCAGGTAAACTTCGTGTTTGACGAAATCGGTGAGTACATCGGGGGTATTACTAAGTACGGTGCAACTATCCTAACAGCTTCAGCTACTGTAAGCTTCGATTTGTATGCTTCAGGTACTTCAGGTGATCATGCTGGTACTCCAGCAAATAGATTTTGGGACGTTCAGGTAGCTTACGGTATTGGTGCAACAGGCGCGATTGATGCACTCCCATTAACTGCTCTTGAACTTCATCAATTCCCTGCAGATGTTAACGCAGGTACAGGTGGTCTTCCTGACTATGGTACAGCTTTTGCACCAGTTGCAGCTCCTGTTCTCGGTCAAAACAATGTATGGGTTTCTCCTGCTTCTGCTTATGATTTGCCTTTAGCAACTGAGAGATACATTGCTGGTCACCTTGGTAATGGCGAATTTGTTGAAGGTGGTTCATACCTAACAGCCCAAGGTGGTGTTGGTGTTGATGCTAACGGAAATGCTTACTACTTCGTAATTGACTATCGCATTGTACCAGGTCTTCCTGCAATTTTCCCAATTGCTGCAACACAACTTGGTGTTTCAGAAGCTCTCGATCCACTTACTGGTGAATATGCACAGCCAGGTGTTTACACTATGAACGTTAAGTATTTGATGATTGAAAACCAATAATCAATAACTGTGATATTAAGCGGGGGTCAGTGATTGGCCTCCGCTTTTTTTAGTCCTATATTAATCTGAAGTATATGAAACGCGGCCTAATAAACAGCTTTAGTTTATTTTTGTTTCTCCTGACTGCCGAATGTCTTTGCGCTCAGGCTATCTGCGATTCACCAACATCTTCAAACTGCGATGGCTTTCCTTTTTCCGAGCTGTTACTTCAAAACCAGCAAAATGCACAACTTGTCGAATTCGGTTTCGATAATTTCTCCGAATACAATTCTGGTATTACCTACTACGGCAGTACATTGCTGCGTCTCAAAATTGCAGATTCTACAGATGCCAGCCCCTGCCATTGGAAATTAAAAATGCATATTACAAATGGCGGAACACCGATTCCTATTCAGGAATGGGAAACTTTATCAAGTTATGGCTCAAGCGGTGCCAAACCATTACTCGATTTGATAGAGGTAAGAGTAAGCAATTCCTGCCTAAGTTCACCAATAAATGGCTCTTGGCAGAGATTTGCAAGTGTTGACAATGCCGATATTGTCATTATCGATAATGCCATACCACAATCGGCAGGATCCTTATTTGGCTGTTCGGGCGGTCAGACCAACGGGGAAGGGAATTACCTTAACAATCCCGGAGAATATACCTTTAGCATTGACTATCGCATTGTACCCGGGTTTAGTCGTATTCCGGGTAAATATGAATTGTCCATTAAGTTTTGCTTAACCGAATAAACTTATGCGTCAGAGAACTGTAATCCCTCCCTTTTATATAATCTTGTCCTTGATTATCTTCATAGGCAGGCTTAACGCGCAATTGCCTAAAGGACAGGAATACAGCCCGCTCAGTTGCGGGTTTCAGCAATCTGAAATCTTTACAGAAGACGCTTCTGCTATCACAAATGTACTTTATGTAAAAAATGTGAACGGCATTACCAGAGAATTTTATCTGGAAATCACCAGTCCCCTAGGCTGGAAAACATTAAACTCTTCGGGGCGTATTTATAAACTCGAACCTAACGATTCCCTTTTTATACCTATTCGAATAATACCTAACAAGGCTCTGATGAAGGGCTCTACTAAATATAATATCAACGTATTTGTAGTTGGTACCGATGGCAGGGCTCATGCCATGTGTTCTTTTTTTGCCGGAAGACCCAAAAGAACTGCTTGGGAAATGGCCATACTGCCCCGTTCCAGAATTTATTTCCTCAATGATAAGTACACAGTTCCTTTAAGTATGTACATCGCCAATAAAGGGGAAGAACCGCAGGATTTGAACCTTTCATGGAATATTTTGGGTAGGGGTCTGTATTTGAGAACAGATTCCTTGTCCTATAACAATTATACGGACTTGAAAATAGAAAATGATAAAGATACTGTAATCAACTTTACGGCTGATATCACTAAGCCTGATTTGAATTTTTCAAGAATTGACATTGATAATTATAAACCGAATACTGACTATGAAGGATATAAATATAGTATTTATTTTAAAGCGGTAGAACCTTATTTCCGAAAAGGAAAGGGGGAAAAAGACCCCACCCCCCTAGGTTTTCAGGAAGGTAAAAACAATAATTACAGACCCTCTACGGGTGGCAATATAAAAACAGCCAATGCCGACCTGATAAAATTAAACTCTTCCGTCGATTTTGTTAAACTGTCAAACACAGCTATGCTCAATAGTAATGTGTCCGGTATAATTCCCGTTATCTGGAACAGTATGCTAACAAATGTATTGGGCATGCAGCCTATGTGGGGAAACAATTTTACAACCCGTTTCTCTCCAAGAAAAAATGCAATGCTGATAGGTAATCTCCAACATTTTTTTACTTATTATTCACCCGGAAAGAACACCTACCAAAATTTACAGAGCAACATTGCTTATTTTAGTCCTAAATTGGATTTACTCTTTGGTCAGGGTGCAAATCTCCGAGATCAGCTAATATTGTCTGTAGGTACATTAATGGGTAACGGCAATGGATTAGCAGTTACTTATCGTCCTATAAAACTAATTAGTATAAGTTCATTTTACAACCAGTCCCCTACCCTGTTTAGTTTCAATCCTACAAAAAATGCCTTTGGATCTTCAGTAAATTACAGCTCAGCTTCCAAAAAAATTTCTGCATCTCTGGGCTATATGCAGAACAATTCTTTCAATACAGCTGTAATTCAACGAAGCATAGCAACAGGCTTCCGTTGGAAAATAAATAACAATCATATGGTTAGAGGCAGTATTGGATATGAACTCCGACAGGATTCTACCGGAACTGCAGCACAAATCAACAGACAGGCTATCAACTGGATAGCAAATTATAACGGTTCCTTCTTCAATAAAAGACTTCATGAAAATATTTCAGCACTGTCAAGAACTTTTTTCAACTCATATTCTGCTTTAACGAATTCTCTTTTCATTCAAAATAGAACGATGTGGCGTGCAGATAATTGGCTTCTTCAATTGTCTTCCGGTCTTAGGAGAAACAGGATTATTTCTCCTAACAGCAGTTACGGAATGCTACAAATTCCATCCAATCTTTCATTTAATATAAACAACAGCTTAAAAATAAATCTATTCCCTAATATTTATCATAACTACATTACTGACAGCCTTGCCAGAATGCATCAGATAGGTTTGTCATTGAACAATAGTTATTTTGACATTAATAAAAATATCCGAACAGCTATCAATATGATGGGTGGTTATAATTTTTATCAGGACAGCATTAAATATAAACCGATATTCAATGCCAATGTATTTCTTATGGCCGGATACAAGACTTTCAGTACCAATATCAGATATACCTATGGCCCAATGGATTTTACTGGCGTAAGGAGAATCCTAACAAACTCAAGCAGATATCCTCAGTTTATTTTTATCAATATGAATAAACAGCATATTTTTAGAAAAATAAGAAGTTTTGTATTTGATTTTTCATTTAACTACTCTTGGAATAATGTCACTTTTGCACACAATGCAGCTATTTCTCCGGTAGTATATTTTTTCAGCAGGAACGGTTGGCGATTTAACGCTTCTTTCTTCTACAATCTGAATGCCCGTAATCCAGAATTGGCACAATCGTTTTATACCTATCAGGGAACCGGAATACCATTGCCGGAACCGGAACCGGGTGTAAAATATGCATCAAATTTCAATATGCAGTTCGGCTTACGCAAAGAGTTTGGAATTTTGCTGCCTAAAAAGATGCGTAAAAACTTTTACATCAACCCTACTTTCATTGCCTTTTTAGATTTTAATGGCAATAAAATAAAAGACCCGGATGAAATACCATTGGAAAATATGGTAATACAGCTGAACGGGCATGAGGCTATCACGAACAAAGAAGGTAAATGCCAGTTTTTAAATGTGGAGCAAAAGCGTTACTTTTTCAATGTAATTCCGCTTGTTGATCTTGGGGGTTGGTTTACAATCAAAACAGACTCGATTGACATTACGCCAAATAATGTATATTATCTGCCTTTTACAAAAGGTGTAAAAATTACAGGTACTGTATTGCTCGACCGTGAAAAATTCAGTGAAGATATTATTGCTGATCTTGATCTTTCAAAAATAAGAATCTTTACCACTGACACAAGCGCGAATACCTACTCAACACTCACAGACCGTCAAGGCAACTTCAGCTTCTACGTACCCTATGGCTTTTATGCACTTTCTATGGATGAGGAAGTGCTGAGCGACCGCTTTTTTATTGCACAGAACAATATACCTATCGAGTTGGAAGAGGGATTGGAAAATTTTTATCAGGCATTCTTTATTATTGAAAAACGAAGGAAAGTCAAAAAGAAAAAATTCAATGCCAAGGGTGAACTTGTTTTTGTTGAAGAAGTAGAAAACGATGACAGCAGAGCTAAAAAAGGTAAAGCAAAAAACAAAAATGAGGAATTGGGTATTTTCAAAGAGGAAAGAAGAGATCCAATGAAAAAAGACAGTACAGAAATTTGGAAAATGAATTATGAAGAACTTGATAAAAGGATTCAAAAGTTGGATTCTATCATTTCTGATATTAAATCCCGTTCCTTATTGACAGATAATGGCGCTAAAAATACTCAATTTAATCAGCTTGTCCTGATCGATGCACTGAAAAAACTGAAAGAAGAAGAGGAAAGAAATGTCGCCTATTACATAGTGCAGGTAGCACAGTACGCTAAAGGTCTGCAGCCCCCAAGCGATATAAGAGATAAAATGAACAATGGCAGCATTAATACCGAAATAGCTGGCAATGGCAACACGATTTATTATTACGGAGGAAAATTTACTGAAGTTACTAAAGCCAATGAAGCTTTAATTGATGCCGAAAATAAAAAAGTTGGTGCCCCGGTGATTATGGTGCTCTATCAGAACAAAGTGCTCACTTTGAATGAATTCAAAAACATTCGAAAATAATTATATGAAAACGGCAAACTTCCGTCCAACTTTTATCATCTTCCTTTGCACTTTGCTGTCTATTTTGCAAAGTTGCAAAAATGATAATCTAATAGAATGCCCTAATTTGCCAAGTTTTCAGGCTCAGGTTCTACCAATTATACTTAATAATTGTGCAACATCATCCTGTCATAGTTTTGGTGGTTTTGCTCCCTTTCTGTTGACTACTCATGAGGAAATTGATTCAGCTGTTATTAATAGAAATTTTCTGTTGGCAATAAAACATCAGACTCCCTACCCTATGCCAAGGATTAACCCCTTTTTGCCCGATGCAACAAAGCTCTCCGATTCGCTGATCCAAATTATTGAATGTTGGGTTAATCAGGGAAGACCGAATAATTAGAATTAATTTAGTATGATATATCATCCTTTACGCTGTCTTTGAAATTAAATTTTCAAAGACAGTTTTTCTTTGTGTGAACTATTATTAAACCCAAAATATAGCGATGACTATTTCATTGTCCCTATTTTGTCTGACTCATCCTCACGTCACCAGTGACGAGACTCTTCAAAAAGAAGGCGATTTTTTTCGGCTTTGCCGAAACTCCGTAGGAGTCTCAAAAGCTCCTCTTTTCAGATGAGCTCTGCTCGTCGCAAAGAGAGGGGTTTGGGGTGAGTCAATTCGCCTTGAGCGTCAATTCATACACTATTTTTCCCAATAAAATTTCTATTTCTTTCACATCTTCATTTTTGTATCTCAGTTAGTGAAGCCACTTCCGTCTAACTCATCCCCTCTCGTCACTAGTGACGAGACTCTTCAAAAAGAAGGGGCTTTTTTCGGCAAAGCCGAAAGTTTCACTAACCCGCTGATTGTATCTCCCCTCTTTTTCCACCCCTACCCAATTTTCTCTGACCTGCGACGCTTCAAAAGCGGTCTCCTGCGGAGTAGTTTATTTTGCCAATTGCCTGATATGTATGTTTTAGGCAAATCAACTCAAGACAAAAAAGTAGTTTTAGCAATCGGCTTAATGGCTAAATCTTTTTTTTGGAAATTTAACAACTGACAAAGCCCCTTCGGGGCGAGCTGTTCTTAGGCATGAAATGCCGTAATGATCAAAGCTCCGTAGGAGTGACCTGTTCCTTTGTTCAGCCCCATTAGGGCGATATCTTTGTAGAGCCCAAAGGTCAAATATTAAAAAGAGCTCCTTCGGAGCGGCATCCTGCCAGATGTTTACGCTGATTTTGAGAAAAAGTTATCCGAAGGAAAAGACAATTATTTTGCGAAGTTTATCTTTTTCAGCATATGTGTAGCATATAAAGGAAGAATTTTTACATGATCCATTTCTGCAAAATTTTCGATAGAGAGCCTGATACCAAAGGATATATTTTTCTCCTTCAAAAAAAGATACAGGCTCTGCATACTGCCTTTTTTACCTGATTTTACTTCAATTGGAATAATAACATCGCCAAATTGTTCAATGAAATCGACCTCAGCCTGACTATTTTTTTCCTCACGTTGCCAGTAGAAGAGCGGATGATTTTGGTAGGGACTTTCAGATTTAATCAATTCCAATCCTACATGCAATTCGGCTATATTTCCTTTATTTATTGAATCGAAATCGTCCTGAAGCAATAATTCGCTAATGTTTAAACCCAGAATTCTTTGGAAAAGGCCGGTATCAAAAATCAGATATTTGGTTTTTTTGGGATTAATTTCTGCACCCAGTGGTATGCCATTCGATGAACTGTGCGTGACCCTGTATATAAGGCCTGCCATGAGCAGCAAATCAAGTGCCTCTTTTATTTGCCTGTTATCGAGGCTTGCATTCGGGTAGGAATAGTTAAACTTATTACCTGTTTGCTGAGCTACAGACGAAAAAACCTCTATAAGCCTCGAAGCAGGAACCCTCGATTTGTATTTTGCAAAATCTGCCTGCACAGATATGAGCAGGTCATTCAAAATTCTTTGAACATCCAGTAGGGACGCGCCGGCAGCAAAGGCGCTTACCGCCTCGGGCATACCGCCAATCATCAGAAATTTCTTATAACAAGACAGTAGTTTTTTGTGGATGGCATCCGGCAGAGCTTTTGCAAAACTAGCTTGATCCATACTTTTGACCAACAAATTTTCCCCGATCGCAGCTAAAAATTCGCGGTATGAAACTGGATACACAAATAGCGACCTGACTCGACCAACGCCAAAAGATGGAAGTTCAACCAATGCAAATTCAAGCAAGGAACCTGCTGCAATCAGGTGCAAATCGGGCATTTTCTCATAAAAATAGCGCAAACGCCCCAAGGCAGGCAAACAGGCTTGAATTTCATCCAAAAACAGTAAAGTTTCGCCAGGTACAATTGGTGTATTGGTCAAAACAGATAACTGCTCGCAAATTTCCTGGGCTGAGTAATCTTTTTCAAAAATACTTTTGAAGATTTGATGCTCATCAAAATTGATTTCGACAAAATAGCGAAACTGTGTAGCTAAATTTTTTACGGCAGTAGACTTCCCTACCTGCCTTGCGCCTCGCAGCAAAAGCGGCTTCCTGTTGATCGATTCTTTCCATTCAAGTAAATCGATATCTATGTTTCTTGTGATATACATACTGCAAATGTAAAAAATCCAAACCAATATTGATAGCTTTTTGCTAAATATCCAAATCAATATTAACACACTTTTGCAAATAATCCAAATCAATATTGTGTGAAATCGCAGAAAAAATAGTATAAAAATCACTATTGATCTATATTACAGGCTTTGTGTTGCTCTGTGTAAAAACTTTGTTGTCTTTGGGGTTAATTTTCTCTAGTTAAGCGGCATTAAAATACCGCGCTCCTCTGGTACTGTTTTTCACAAAGGCTGAAGCCTTTTGGAAAAAATGCTTTGTCTCGTCTTCATGACGAGTCGAAATTTCTTTCATTCTTTTCTCTTTCACTTCACTTCGAGGAGCTCGGTGTTACCTCGGTTCGTGGAGCTCGGCATAGCCTCGGTTCAATCTTTCAATCTAATATCAGAAATCAACTCAAGACAAAAAAGTAGTTTTAGCAATCGGCTTAATGGCTAAATCTGTCTTTTGGAAATTTAACAACTGACAAAGCCCCTTCGGGGCGAGCTGTTCTTAGGCATGAAATGCCGTAATGATCAAAGCTCCGTAGGAGTGACCTGTTCCTTTGTTCAGCCCCATTGGGGAGATATTTTTGTAGCCCAAAGGTCACAAATAGAAAAAGCTCCTTCGTAGCGGCATCTTAAACTCTATTCCTGCCGGAGGCATTCTTTTTTCTTAATAAAATAGAATCATTAGCCCACGGTTTTAACCATTAGCCCAAGGTTTTAACCATTAGCCCAAGGTTTTAACCTTGGGTAATGAATAGCTCTAAATTGATAACCATTTTAATGGTTTATGATTGTAAAATGGTTAAAAACCATTGCATATTGGTCATTA
>JBIKQC010000519.1:0-3427 GCA_044349855.1 Saprospira sp. | reverse complement strand
AGGGTTATATCAAAAAAAAGTTATTTTCGCTTGGGAAAGCTCAAATGCATGGTAGAAATGCTGAATGAAAATGAAGTGTTAATCGCCAAAGGCGAAATGAGCGGAATGTTAATTAAATAATCATGCGAATCAAGTGTTAAAAAAGGTCTTTTTTTTATTTCAACGGCTTAGAAATATTTGCCATAATAATTTGGCAATATGGTATTTATACAAACAATGCGCAGTTTTAGCAGGTCAGCCCTACGGGGCTTAAAAATTTTGTTTACATCTTAATACTAAGAACAGGTCTCCTCTGGAGCGAAAAATGGCTCCCTAGGAGTCAAATGTTCTTAGCTATAATTGAATAAGATGAATAAAAGCCCCGTAGGGCTGACCTGTTTGATTGTTTAACAAGGTTTTGTGAATATATTAGTTTTATAAAATCCAACCCTTGATTCACATTAATAAGTATTGTCCTCAGTTTTGAGATATTTATTTAATAATCAAATTATTATAGTCAATAATAAATACTTGATGAAAAGAGTAGTCATAACAGGAATGGGTGTTGTTGCCCCAAATGCAGTTGGAATTTCCGATTTTACAGCCGCTTTGGAAAATGGCAGTTCCGGAATCAGATATATTGAGGAGTTGGAAAGGCTAAATTTTGGCTGCAGGGTCGGAGGGATTCCACCCTTGACAGATGAAATATTGAGTCAGTATTTTACAGAATTGCAGTTGAAAATCATGCAGGGCAGCGGACTGCTTTATGGCGCATTGGCCGGCATGGAGGCTTGGAAAAATTCCGGACTCCCGATCGTTGAAAAAGAGGCAGAAACAGATTGGGACAGCGGCTCTGTCTTCGGTGGAGGTCATTGCGGAATTGAAGTTGTTCGTGACGGTATCTACAAAGTAGATGACGGAAATGTCAAAAAAATTGGATCATCTTTGGTACAGCAGACCATGGAAAGTGCCATCAGTGCTTATCTGGGCGGTATGCTTGGATTAGGGAATCAGGTTTCTTCCAATTCATCAGCCTGCAGTACCGGGACAGAAGCCATTCTGATGGGATACGAGCGCATTGCTTATGGCAAAGCCAAACGTATGCTCGTTGGCAGTTGCAACAGTTCAGGACCCTACATTTGGGCCGGATTTGATTCTATGCGGGTTATCACACGCAGGAATAATGAAAATCCGCAAGCGGCATCGAGACCGATGAGTGCTACTGCTGCAGGTTTTGTGCCTGGCAGCGGAGCCGGAGCAATGGTTTTGGAAACTTTGGAATCGGCAATAGAGCGTGGCGCAACAATCTATGCAGAAATTCTTGGCGGATTTGTCAATTCCGGCGGTCAGAGAAATGGCGGTTCTATGACAGCCCCAAATGTAAAAGGAATAGAAAATTGTATAAGAGGAGCACTGCAAAATGCAGGTATAAATGCCCATCAGATTGATGCAATTTCGGGACATCTAACCTCAACTATGGGGGATCCGGGTGAAATTGCTGCCTGGACCAGGGCTTTGAATAGGAGCGGAGTGGATTTTCCATTTATCAATTCACTCAAGTCGCTGATTGGGCATTGCCTTTCAGCTGCCGGTTCTATAGAATCTGTTGCAACAGTTTTACAATTGTACCGGGGTTTTTTGCACCCCTCTGTTAATTGCGAAGACTTGCATCCTGAGATTGCCAATTTAATAGATTCAACTAAAATACCGACGAGAACTGTTGTTCACCCGGAATTAAATATCATGGCAAAAGCCAGTTTTGGATTTGGAGATGTGAATAGCTGTGTGATTTTTAAGAAGTTTGTTAATTGTTAATTGTATGTCCAAAATAAGAGTAAATGAAAATGAGATTTCAGTAATCAATTTGAATGGAGAAGATTATATCTCGTTGACAGATATGGCTAATGCCAAAGAAAGTGCAAGCAGGGCTGCAGACATAATAAAAAACTGGTTAAGGAACAGGTTTTCTCTTGAGTTTTTAGGGACTTGGGAACAGATAAACAACCAAGATTTTAAAGTGGTCGAATTTGACCACTTTAAAAGTCAGGCAGGGTTGCCAAATTTTGTATTAAGTGTTTCAGAATGGATCGAAAAAACCAATGCAGTTGGGATTATTGTTAAAAAGGCAAATATGGTGGAACCTATGCCCATAAAGATATAGCCTTTGAATTTGGAACAGCTATAAGTGTCGCTTTCAAACTTTTTTTAATAAAAGAATTTCAACGTTTAAAAGCTGAGGAACAAAAATCATTTGGCTGGTCGGTTCAAAGAGAATTAACTAAAATGAATTATAGGATTCATACTGATGCCATCCAAAATTATCTTGTACCATCAGAATTGACTCAAACACAAATGTCAATTATCTGTGCCAACGAAGCAGATATACTAAATATAGCACTTTTTGGAATGACAGCAAAGGATTGGAGAATTCAAAATCCGGATTTAAAAGGAAATATAAGAGATTATGCAAACATTAATGAATTGATCTGCCTTTCTAATTTGGAAAACATTAATGCATTGCTCATAAATGAGGGCTTAATCCAACAGGATAGATTAAAAAAATTAAATAAAATAAAATAGCGATATCTCAAATGACAATATTAAGTCAAAATAGAAATAATAAATTATTAAAATAAAGAATTAGTCATGCGTAACGAAATAATCGAAAAACTCAAAACCATCATTACCCCTTATGTTCAGAACAAAGAAGCCCTCTCTGATCTGACAGACGAAACCGATCTGATGAAAGATCTAAAAATCAATTCACAGCATCTTGTTGATATTATTCTCGACACAGAAGTAGCATTCGATATTGAAATCGATGATGAATCGGCAGAAAAAATGCTGACAGTAGGTGCTGCAGTAGATATTGTGGAAAGATTAACAGCCGGAAAATAAATGCTATAGACTTATTTTGCTTTTTGATTATAGTATTTTGGTTGCAGAGCAGCAGGAATTTGATTCCAAATATGCTCGGGAATTCCAAATTTATCACGGTAAATTTTACTGTTGTTTAAATGGATAGTTATATCGTCCCAATAAGCCAGGAAAAATTTTTCTTCCAAAAGACAGTTGACATAGCCTTCAGCCCAAAAATTAAGGGTTAAATTGCTCATGGTCATGAAGAAATATTTGTCAATACAGCTATCCAAATATATGATACTTTTTCCTTCAACAACGTAGTTGTCAGACCAATCAAAGTAAATGTCAGTTTGATCGATATCAGAATAATTAGTCAGACCGAGAAGAAGCTGATCTTCTATAACTTGCTTAAGTTGAGCACTTAGGAACCATGTTAATTCCATTTTGACTGAATAAGATTTGTTGCAGGCTTTAACCCAGCTCCGTCGTTAGAAATTCTATTCGCTTCGCGGAGCCTTCGGGTTCCAAACCTAAATGGCTTTGAAACTAAACACTTACTCGTTTTTGGGGGTTTAAAATAGGTGTA
>JBIKQC010000518.1:0-3429 GCA_044349855.1 Saprospira sp. | reverse complement strand
ATGGAGAGTATCCGTCGTCCTGTTAATTTTCACAACACTTGGGCTCAGCGCAAAACTGTTGTTTATAAACAATTGGAGGATATTGTAGAGTTGCAGAAACTTTACAAAGTGCTTCATGACGATTCAACCTATGCGGGTAATTTCGATTCCATGTTGAATACATTCTTAACGGATAGCTTTACTATTCTTAAAATTGTGGGCGACCCTTACGATACCCTTAAAAAAGCCGACACAGTTCGCGTCCGCTATCCTGCGCGTGATTCCTTGGGTGGATTCCTTGCCAAAAAAGGATATCTGAAGAAGATGACTGAATACAACAGTTTAAGAGAAAAAGCTTCAAAAGCAGAGCACGACAAGGACAATGCTGATGTAAAATCATACAATGAATTGGTTGAAACTGAAGTGAAAAATTTCATAACTAAAATGAAATATGTTCCTTATTCTGAAAACAAATCAATGAAAATTGAGGCTGTTCAATTTGAAATTAAAGCAGGAACAGTTACGCTTGAAGGAAGTCGCATGGCGTCTAATTTTGTAGCACCTACTTTTGAGGTTTCTACAACGGTTGGCACTTACATGCCGGAATTTGAACCTGTTGAATTCAGTATGTATAATCCTGAATTTGTTCCTACTAAGATTATCAAAGTAGGAGATTTGAATAAGGTTACAACTGCCGGTAATTGGTAAATCCTGATAAATTTATATCTTCTATTGCTTACAACAGCGGTGAAACATATAAACATAACCTATCCCTCCTCAATGGAACGGATAGGTTGTATTATTTTATCTTTGACCTTATCAACTAATTATTTTTCTCAACTAAATATTTTTTAAAGCTCTTTTGTATAAGGTTATATAATAGTTTTTACTATATTTCTTCTCATTTTTACTTCTATATTTTTAAGCAGTCTATGCGTATTATCAGCGGGAAACTAAAAGGCAGACGATTTGAAATGCCTTCCTCCGAAGGTTGGAAAACAAGACCGACAACTGACATTGCGAGAGAAAGCCTTTTTAATATCCTTCAGCACAGTATTGACATTGAAGATATTGAGGTACTCGACCTCTACTCGGGTTCCGGCAGTATTGGTTATGAATTCATTTCTAGAGGGGCTTCAAAAGTAACTTTTGTTGATAAATTTGCCGGATGTATTGCATTTATTAAAAAAAATCTGAAGATTTTTAACACTGAAGATCAAGCTGAACTTGTTAAAGGAGATGTTTTTCAATTTTTACAACATTGCATAGCTGATAAATACGATATTATATTTGCAGATCCCCCTTATAATTCACATGCGATGATGCAAATTCCCGATTTGGTTTTTGATAGAAAAATTTTAAAAAAGGATGGCATGTTAATCATTGAGCACGATGAACAACATAATTTCGAAAAACATCCTAACTTTGCGGAATTAAGAAAATACGGACAATCGCAGTTCAGTTTTTTTGAATTGAAAAATGCAGCTTAATAATCCGTTTTGGTTAAAAGGAAGCACACATATATATGGGTTACTTAAAACACTGGTGGAAAGTATTGGCAACCGTACTCGTTTTGTACTCGCTGATAATTGGCATGACAATTCCGCTTCGCAACGGTATTGTATCCGATAAGTCTTCAATGACACTTAAAACAGGACAGGAACAGACACTAACAGTTCTATTCTATAATGCACGTTACAAAAAGGAAAAACCGGAAGCAATAACCGCCCGAATCAGAATTGATTCTGCAAAGGCAATTTGTGCAGAATCTGTTACTATTACTGCCGAACGCAGTTTGGATCTGAAATTCAATATTCCAACAATAGATCCAAATTCTATTAAAGCCCCCTTTCCTTTCGTTGAAATAGGAAGTCCTGAAAACGGCTATGTCTTCAGTTCTGTCTATCTGAGTGTATCGACTGACACTGTAACAAAAAACGAGACTCCGTTTTGTACAGCAAGCTATTTAGCGCCAAGCACTAAACCAAGTTTTCCATTTTTGAATATTTTGGAAGAAAGTATAAGAAATCTGCTCTATCATGTGCCTATGTGGTTTGGTATGATGCTACTGTTGTTAATTTCTGTGATCTACAGTGTTTTGCAATTAACAAAACCGGAGGGTCTTAAAAACGATATTGCAGCAAAATCATTTGCCGGAATTGGAGTACTTTACGGAGTTTTAGGTATCATCACAGGCGCTTTATGGGCAAAACATACTTGGGGAGCTTACTGGAGCTGGGACGTAAAACAAAACACTTCTGCAGTTGCATTATTGATTTATCTTGCTTACTTTGTACTTAGAAGTTCTTTTGATGATGCAGATAAAAAAGCGAGAATTTCTGCCGTTTACAATATTTTTGCTTTTGCCACACTTATTCCTTTAATTTATATCATTCCAAGGATGGTTGATAGTTTGCACCCCGGAGCAGAAGGAAATCCGGCATTCAGCAGTTATGATCTTGATAATAATCTGCGTTTGGTTTTCTACCCGGCTGTTGTAGGTTTCATACTACTAGGCATTTGGATAGCAACAATTTGGATAAGAATTGAAAAAATTTGGCAACGTAAAATTGAAACGCTTTAACTTTAACTTGATATATAATTCTATTAATCAGACACTTATGTAATTAAAACAATTCAACATTACAATATATCAATCCAAGCTCTGAAATATAATTTGGAATTACTTGCTTTTTCTTTTAAAAAATCTCAAATTTACACGCAAATACAGTTATGAATACCATAAAAAAATATTTATTGACAGGTTTCGCAGCTATTTTCTTAGCACTCACAGCATATGGACAAACGGCTTCAACTAAATCTGATTTTTTTGAAAGTACCGGAAAGATCTATGTGGTAGTAGCTGTAATCGTGGTCATTTTTTTAGGCATTTTAGCCCTGCTGATTAGTCTGGAAAGACGCTTGGCGAAAATCGAAAAAGAGGAAAAAGAGCTCTAATTTAAAAGCGTTTATTATCAATTGCATCGAAACAACTTTATATAAACTATTTTGACTAATCTAATTCAATTTTATGGCGGACAAACATTATAGCTTTTTTGATGGTGTTGTCAAAAACTTCGAAAAAGCAGCTCCCTACACTGGACTTACTCCAGGTTTGCTACAGCAAATCAAAGAATGTAACTCCATTCTTGCGTTAAAGTTTCCTGTTAGACTCAACGACGATGGCGATGTAGAGGTAATTGAGGCCTATCGTGTACAGCACAGTAATCACCGCATGCCAACCAAAGGCGGTATCCGTTACAGTATGGATGTAAATCAGGACGAAGTAATGGCACTTGCCTCTCTTATGACCTACAAATGCGCAGTAATCGGAGTACCTTTCGGTGGTGCAAAAGGTGGTGTTAAAATTGACGCAAAAAAATATACTCCTGCACAATTGGAGCGTATCACACGTCGCTATACAGCTGAGCTGGTACGTAAAAACTTCAT
>JBIKQC010000517.1:0-3434 GCA_044349855.1 Saprospira sp. | reverse complement strand
GTAATCGGTTCAGCTAATATGGGAATTCAGACAGTTTCAAATCCTGCCTATACCGGAGGATTTCAATTTCCGGCTGGAACTATCATTGCACCAGGTCAGCATATAGTTGTAGGCGGAACTGAATCTCAGGATAATACTTCCTATGATTCAACTTTTATTGATTTTGATGTGTCTGATTTTGTCGGATCCAATACCTGTGACCCTAATACGAACTGGCTTTTGCCTAATGGTGACGGATGGGTAGGGCTTTATAATTCGCAGGGCAATGCAGTAGATGCAGTTTATTGGTCTTTCTTCTCAGGGCTGAATATCAATACGGATGATGACTTTGCTTCCAATCCCTGTGTGCCGACAGCCTGCTCAGGAATTTCGGTACTTCCTTCAGCCAGACAAATTTTTAACAGTAATCCGGCACTAATTTCCTATGTCGGTATCTCAACAAATAATGATCTTACATTTAGCCGAGTACCGGATGGTGCAGCCTGGCAACGCAATATTGTACCTTCTATCAGTAATGGCGGAAATGGAAACTGTAACGCTGCCTGTGTTACACCGCCTACTCCCTCCGGCAGCTGCAATGGAACTGCTTCCGTAAATCCATCTGCCGGCACAGCACCTTATAGTTATCTTTGGTCAACAGGGCAGACTTTACAAACTATTACAGGCCTTTGTGCCGGTTCTTATTCTGTAACGGTGACAGATGCTAATGGTTGTTCAGAAAATGCATCTGTTACCGTAACACAGACCGATGCATATCAATTAAACGCTACTGTTGTACAGCCATCCTGTGGAAATAATAATGGCTGTATCTCCTTTGATCCGACTCCGACTGGGACTTATTTTTACAATTGGCCGTTTCCAACTGTAATGAACGTAGACAGCGTTTGTGGTCTTGCACCCGGATCTTATGACATAACTATAACAAGTATCGATGGATGCTCAATTGACACAACAATCATTTTAACAAATTCAGCATCAGTTACTACACTAACAGCAGCAATTACAAACGTCAGCTGCAATTCCGGCACAAATGGTGCTATGGCTGTCACCACCTCAGGAGGCACTGCGCCTTACACCTATCTGTGGTCTAATGGACTTACAACGGAGGATATTACAGGTATAGGTGTGGGAACTTATTCATTAACTGCCACCGATGTTAATGGTTGTACGGGCAGCGTTTCTGGACTTAATGTCACCCAACCGATAGCAATCACAGCAACCGTCGATGTCACAGATGCCTCTTGTGCAGGCAATGATGGCGCAGTTGCAATTACTGTCAGTGGAGGCACAGGGGGATATAATTATATTTGGAGTAACGGACAGACTCTCAGTTCCATCATCGGCCTGAATGCCGGAATATACACATTGAGTATCACAGATGCAAATAATTGTCAACTTGTACTTTCAGATACTGTATTTGGAACAACCGCAATTACGGTCACGGGTTCCGTTATCAATGAATCCTGTGCAGATTCGGGTTCGGGAGCAGTAGATATCAGTTTTTCCGGAGGAACGGCGCCATATTCCTTCATTTGGTCAAATGCATCGACTACTGAAGACCTCTCAGAAATATCTGCGGGATCTTACAGTCTGACACTTACTGATGATGCAGGATGTAACGCTTTTTACTCCGCAACGGTTACGGCACCTTTACTTCCTGTTCTGAATGCTCAGATTCTTCCAACAGGTTCGCAGGACTCTACTATAAATTGGGGATCAAATGCTATTTTAAGCGGAGGATCCGATCAGAGCGCGCTGAATGTTACATATAGTTGGGCCTATACAGGTCCAGGTAATCCTCTGTTTGCAGATCAGGATTCGATTATGACTGCTGTGACTCCAGAGGTTGACGGTGCCTATGTTTTTATCATAACTGCACTGTCTGCCGACGGCTGTAATGTGAGTGATACCCTGCGGCTGAATGTTACTGAAATCAATCCGGCTATTCCTACTGCCTTTTCTCCGAATAAAGATGGAAATAACGATTTGTTTGAAGTAGTCCGTCTGAATAAATCTATGATTAAAGAGTTTAAAGTCTTTAACAGGTGGGGGCAATTGTTATATGACGATTCAGTCCTTTCTTCATGGGATGGGAAATTTAATGGGGCAGAACAGCCAAGAGATGTATATATCTATCTTATCAGTTGGGAGTCTCCCACAGGTAATGTTGTAAAAAGAGGGCAGATAACGCTTATGAGATAAAAAATGATTTATTCTATTGGGCCACAATGATTTATTGTGGCCCTTTTTATTGGAAAGAATATAAATGTAAAAAATAAATAATTAGGGCAAATGATCATTTTAATATTCGATTATTACTTATGAAAAAGTAGAATATTATTTAAATTATTGATAGGGCAAATCTGTTTATTATATGCTTTTATGTTGCTGACAAAACAAATAACTGTAAGTATATTTATATTGAAAATAAAAAACCGAATAGATGTCAGATTGGAATATGAATTTCATTGAATATTATTCACCTCAAAATTTACTTCTATGCAAATGACATTTTACAATTTAAAAACAAGTATATATTTGTACTGTTGTTGTATTACAGCAGTTTTTATCCTTTTTCATGGACAGGTTTTGAAATCACAGGTGGTAATCAATGAAGTAATGGTAATGCCGTCAACAGATGGAACAAGCGCTCAATTTCAGTCTATGTACAATACTACTGCAGGTTTTGGTGCAGAATGGATTGAACTTTACAATACAGACCCATGTAATGCTGCTAACATTAGTTGTTTTTCAATTGGAGGTATGGATGGTGGTCTTAATGGGGGATTATTCTCTTTTCCGGCAGGAACTACAATTCCGCCCAGAGGACATATTGTTATTGGCGGACCAAATGCAACAAATGTAAATTTTAATTTGTCTACTTTTTTGCCTGCAAATGGAACAGCAAATTTGTGGGGTTCAAGTGCTTCAAGATGGCATATGCCAAATGGTGACGGTTGGGTGATTCTGTATAATGCTTCCGGTGCTTTGGTTGATGGCGTTTACTGGTATTTCAGCACCTCTGACCCGGCAAATAAAATAACCACTGACGGTACCTTTGTTTCAACTATGACCAGGCCGACAGCCTGTGGGGGTGGAACACTTTCAGATGCAAGGACTAATCTGGCAAATATGGAATTTATACCCCATACAACAACAATGGGATCTACTTTTGCAAGGTCTGTTGACGGTGGAAGTACATGGATAAAAACTGCAACACCTACTGCAAGAAACTGCAATGCAGCCTGTGCAACCTGCTCTTTTTTGGAGAATAAAATAATTTCCTTTAATGGCAATTGTGAAGGAATTTATAAATCTTTCAAACTGGTAATGGAAGATCCTCAGATCAGTGAAATAGAGATTGAACACTCCAAAAATGGAATTGATTTTGAATTATTGGAAAAGATGAATGTGAATACCGGTCAGACGGCATT
>JBIKQC010000516.1:0-3437 GCA_044349855.1 Saprospira sp. | reverse complement strand
AGGCAAAACAAGTAAAAATCCATTAAAAGAGAGCTTTGGCCGCAAAGCTAATCTCAAAATAGTACTTTTAGCGCTTTTCGGTGCCACAGCCGGCCAAGGAGTTGTCTGGTACACAGGTCAGTTTTATGCCAATGCCTTTATTCAAAAAACAATGCTGGTCGTTGATGATCAGCGTATTCCGCTAATGCTCTTCGCTATAGTATTGGCCACACCGTTTTTTATTGTTTTTGGTCGACTATCCGATAAAATCGGCAGAAAATGGATCATGATGTTTGGTATTCTCATTGCGGTTTTAACCTACCGGCCAATTTATTCGGCAATGCTGAATCTATCAGATGTAAAATCCAAAACAGAACTGACAGAAAAAACAATTACTGAAACAAAAAATACTGTTTCGGCTAATGGAGATTCCACAAAAATAAGCATTGTATCAAAATCCTTCAGCGATGGGAGCAGCTTAAAAGAAAGTTCAAAAATCACCGGATCGGGAGCAAAAGCTAAAACGGAACTGAAAAAAGAATTTATGCTGTCTAGCTCAGGCTGGTGGACATTGATGTTACTGGTTTTTATTCAAATATTCTATGTGACAATGGTTTACGGACCGATTGCTGCTTTTTTGGTAGAATTATTCCCAACAAGAATCCGTTATACTTCTATGTCATTGCCCTATCATGTAGGGAACGGTATTTTTGGCGGATTGACGCCCTTTATTGCAACTGCACTGGCCGTGAGCGGAGCTTTGAACGGACTTTGGTATCCGATAATAATCGGAGCTTTCACCTTTGTTATTGGTGCAATTTTTCTCAGCAATAAAATTGATGATGATGTTTCTGATTAATTGTACAATTTGAAATTTTAAGGCCCCCAAAAAATATTAAATTGCACTATAAAATTGAAAACTATGCTGTTGGTTCATAAAATATTAGGCTTGAGCTTTATTGTAATTGCATTTTTTGCCGAATATTTTCTTATTTTTTATACACTCACAGGAACATTGGTAAAAGATCCTGCTTCAAATCAGATTTTTGCGGCGACAGTGATTCCTGTTTCCATTCCAATAATGGTTGGATTGGCTCTTTTTGGCTGGTATGCGTTTAAGGGGGAATATTTGAAGTTAGGAGATGAAAGATGAACCGAAGAATTACTGGAAGTAAATGCTCCGGGATTGAACTGAGCGAGCGCTATAAAATCATAGCCAAGGGTGACATCATAACTATGGTGAATTAACTTTATCCTCTTTTGTTGTAATTGAAAATTGCCAATGCATTGAATACAACTGCAAATGCTGCAGTTATTAAAAATTCAGGCCCTAAATCCTCAAATCCGCTGCCTTTGATATAAACTGCTCTGATCAGTCTTATGAAATATGCCGGTGGATTAAATCGGGCCACCCATTGCGCCCATTCGGGCATACTATCTACAGGCGTGTAAAGTCCGCTCATGAGGATAAAAATCATCATCATGAAAAAGGCAAAAAGCGTTGCCTGCTGCTGATTGTCAGCAAAGGTGCTGACCAACAGTCCGATACCCAAAACTGCCAAAAGATAGAGTGCTGCATAAGTGTAAATTACCAAAAAAGACCCTATTGGCAAAATTCCATATATCAGGTAGGCAACGACCATTCCTATTGTAATACTCGTCATTCCCAATACCCAGAAAGGAATCAGTTTTCCCAATATAAATTCATGTTTTTTCAACGGACTGACATTGATCTGTTCCATTGTCCCAATTTCTTTCTCGGAAACAATATTTAAAGCTGCCAAAAAACTGCCCACCATAGTTACCAGAATAACAAGAATTCCGGGCACCATGAACAGATAATAGTTGACTTCTGCATTGTACCAAAGGGCTGAACTTATAGTAACGGGTGTTTTTTGTTTAAGTGAAAGTCCATTGGTCCATTCTGCCTGTATTTCCTGATTAAAACTGACAATAATCTGCTGTGCATACACCGCGCCCAATCCGGCTTTGATGCCATTAACAGCATCTGCGGCCAATTGAAGTTCTGTATTTTGTTCCCTAATCAGATCCCGTTCAAATCCCCTGGGAATGGTCAGGATAATATCGGTTTCGCTTCTGCCGATAGCAGCCTCTGCTTTGCGATAACTTTCAGAGTAATCTGTCAATTTGAAATAGCCGGATGCTTTCATTTTTTCAGTAAGTCTGCGGCTATAACCCGAATGATCATTGTCAACAACGGCAATGTTTATATTTTTAACCTCATAATCTGCTGCTAATGGAATCAGGATGAGCTGAATAATGGGCATTGCCAAAATTAGCCTCAAAATGGCAGTATTTCTGAATATCTGCCTGAATTCCTTTTGCAACAGGAATTTTATGTTTCTCATAATGTAATATAATAAATGTTGAGCCGAGCATTTACATCAGCCTGACTTTAAAATTTCGCAAGGTCAATAAAATGAATATTATTGTCATAACTGCCAAAATGATCGTCGGCTTTATGATGTATTCAAATCCCAAGCCCTTTACCATAATCGTTTTCAGGATGAGAAAGTACCATTTTGTAGGTACCACATTACTTATTACCTGCAAAGGCAAAGGCATATTTTCAATTGGAAACATAAATCCGCTGAAGACCAATGCCGGCATCAGAAAACCAACCAAGGATATAAACATTGCCATCTGCTGTGAACTAACCAATGTAGAAATCAGCAATCCAAAGGATAGAGTAGTGATAATAAATAATAGACTTTCAAGTAATAAGAGCGGCAAACTGCCCCGCATTGGCATATCCAAAACCATATAGGCCATAAAAAGAATGAGCAGCACATCTACAAAACAAATTACAAGATAAGGGACTGCTTTGCTGATAATTACCAAAATAGGTTTCATGGGTGAGACCAACAGGATCTCAATCGTACCCATTTCTTTTTCTTTTACAATGGCAACAGCAGTCATCATTGTTCCCAAAAGCATCATAATCAGCGTCATCACACCGGGAACAAAGTTGAAACTGCTTTTCAGCTGCGGATTGTATAGCATCCGGGTTTCAATATTGATATTCATGAAAGCTGCTGTATTCTCAAAGAACTGCATCTGAAAGTCACGAATTACAGCAGATGCATAGCTTGACGCAATATTAGCACTGTTTGGGTCAGTGGCATCAGCAATCAGTCGGAGTTGGCTGCCTTCCTTTTCCATATCTGTTCTAAAACCGGAAGGGATAATCAGGGCCAAACGAACCGATCCTTTTTCAAAATAATCGGGAATGATTTTCTCATCAGTTGAGATGGCAAAAACCGTAAAATATTCACTCTGATTGAAACGGTCGATCAGCATTCTGCTCTGATTGTCTTTGGCATGATCAATGACCAGAATTTTTGAATCTTTAACTTCGCTGGAAATCGCAAAGCCAAAAATGAGCATCATGATAATAGGCAAACCCAAAAGAATCATGAGACTGCGCTTGTCGCGCC
>JBIKQC010000515.1:0-3454 GCA_044349855.1 Saprospira sp. | reverse complement strand
ATGTCAGACAATCAGATATCAGTTTATCTGAGAATAACAACAAACAACAATCAACAAAGAACAAACAACTTTACATACTAACTCCTTATATCTTTCCTCTTTTTTTAAATATCATGCACTTCAAAATCCATCGGGTCCTGAAGCATCATACGCAGGAGCACTCTGGCTGTTGCCACTACATCTTTTTTGCAATAGGTTTCAATTCGTTCAATATCATTTTGTTCCCAATAGGTTTTACCTACTTCACTCCCATCGATATCATCTTTTGGAGTCGGGATTTCAAAAATACCGCAGAGCAGTTTCAGAGAAGTGAAAGATTTAAAATCTCCAAATTTCCAGAGGTTGAGGGTATCGATAAAATATTCCAGATCCCAAGGCTTTTTGCCGTAGATATCGAGCATTTCGGGAAATGAAATACCATTTACGATCATCCTGCGACAAATATATGGGATGTCAAATTCCTTGATATTGTGCCCGCAGATAAAATGTTTTTTTGGATTATTATAATGCTTATTCAGCAAGGTAACGAATTCAAGCAGCAATTTAGCTTCGTCGTGTCCGAAATAGGATTTGACATGAAAATTCAATTTTCCATTTTCTTTATCGCGTCGAAATACACCAACTGAGATGCAGATAATTTTACCAAATTCAGAATAGATTGCGGCCATATCTGTATAGGATTCGGCATCCGATTTTCTGTCTTCTTCATTGGCTTTTCTTTGCAATGATCCAGATTTAATTCCCCAGAGATACTGCATTTGCGGACTTAAATCTTCCAGACTTTTATGGCCTGAGACTGTTTCAATATCCAAAACCAAAACGTTTACAAGGTCTAAATTATTTAGCATATACATCAGTATTTATAATATCTTGAATCTAAGTAATCGAGCATAAATAATTATATGTTATCAATGAATGGATTTTTTATACTGACAAGGCAGAAAACACAGCTGAAGTGGTACCTTCAGCGAGGCTTTCTAACGAAGTCAGAATGAAAAAGACTTCATTCGCTTCGCGGAGCCTTCGGGTTCAAAGCTATTATTATTTGTGCTTGATTACTTATTATCACAAATCTCACTTCTATCAGTTAAAATCTATTTTTGTTTTTTGAAATGCATCAGACAAAGTCCGGCGCAAATTATTGTAAAATAGGGAGGCTGAAGAAAAGTCGGGTTAATATCTGCTCTATAAATAAGAAAGACTAACAGTAGGTTTGTGCCGACAATGATAAACCATCCCCAAAATGAGATACCTTTTGACATTCGGCTATAGCCGCTGTAGAGCCAATGCCCGGCAAGAAAAGCAGGTAAAAACTCAAATACGAGATCCAACCACCAATAATCACCCTGTTCATAGGGCATTTCTACCAAATTGATAATAATAACACCTGAAAAAGCAATTGCAATGGAGGCCGCGAACCAGATCGGAAGTAAAATAACAGAGATTTTAACGAGATATCGCCAATTGAGCACCGACATTAACAAACCGCTTATAGCAGGAACAATAAGCAGGCTGTCTAATTCTTTTACACTCATAGTACCAACTGCCTGCAGATAGCTAAAAAAACTGACTACGGCCAAAATGATTGCAACTCTAATAAAAAGATGAGTCCAGCCAAAAGCTTTGGGAGTTTTAATCTTTTTTTCGGGTGCCGGACTTTCAGGAGAGCTTATAATAGTGGAATCCATATTAATCTTGAAACAAAACCTTAGCCTTTTGGGGCAATTAATTTACTGTTTTTCAAATCAAAATGCAAGCAGGATGATTGAATTGACAAAGTAGCAAGTTTTTTTCCAATTTGTCAACTTTTGAAGCTTCAATTTCCCCATTAGGGTGGTAATAAGCATGAAATTGAAAACTTACCAGAAATTTATTGCAAGTTAGTGTCATAAGGATTAAATTTGTATGTTTTTGCCCTAACATAAAAAGTTTCAATAAAAATTGAAAACAAATATTACTCATTAACAGTTTAATCATCAGTTATGAGTTTCATTTACTTGCGCCTTTACAAATAATGAATATTATAAACATAGCCGATTGGGGCTTAAACATGGGCAATCGACCCTACATCATTTCGGGCCCCTGCAGTGCAGAGACTGAGGAACAGGTCATACAGACAGCTTTGGAATTGGCCAAACAGCCAATTTGCATGCTGCGTGCAGGTATTTGGAAACCCAGAACCCGGCCCAATGCCTTTGAAGGCGTTGGAGAAGCGGGGCTGCCCTGGCTGAAACTGGCCGGCAGAACTACCGGACTGCCTGTCTGTGTGGAAGTCGCAAGTCCGGAACATGTGGAATTGGCATTAAAATATGGTATCGACACGCTGTGGATTGGCGCAAGGAGTACGGCCAATCCCTTTACGGTTCAGGCTATTGCCGATGCATTGCGAGGTGTAGACATCCCTGTTTTTATAAAAAATCCAGTCAATCCTGACCTTCAGCTATGGTTGGGGGCAATTGAACGCGTTTACAACGCAGGAATTCACAAAATTGCCGCTATTCACCGTGGCTTCTCAGTCTATGGCCAACACAAGTACCGGAATTTTCCGCAATGGGAAATTCCGATTGAGCTGCGCAGGCTATTGCCAAACATTGAAATTCTTTGCGATCCGAGCCATATTGGCGGCAAACGGGAGTCACTGCAGGAGATAGCCCAATTTGCGCTTAACTTGGATTTTGACGGTTTGATGATTGAGTCACACATCAATCCAGACGAAGCTTGGAGTGACATGGCACAACAGGTAACACCTGAAAAACTGGGCCAAATTTTATTGGAGCTTACCAAACCTGTAGCATCTACCTCGGATCCCATTTTTCTTAACAAGCTTGAAAATTTGAGAAGAAACATTGACCTGCTCGATTTTCAGGTTTTGGATTTATTGGCCAAACGTATGGATTTGGTTAAAGAAATTGGGGCCTTCAAAAAAGAAAATAATATCACCATTCTTCAAATAGAACGTTGGGCTGAAATCTTCAAATCGAGAATGGCACTATCAAATAGTCTAAAAATTGATAGTACTTTTATTGAAGCCCTTATAAATGCTATTCATCAGGAATCTATCAGACAGCAGACAAAAATCATGAATGAAAAACTGACAGGTATAAAGAAAAAATAGTTTTTATACAATGACAATAGGCGAAATTCAAGTTTTTTACTGATATTGTTGTGCAATCGGCTTTATGGTGATGTATCTACTGCAAAACTATTTGCCATAAATTAAAATGTATGCGCAATCTAATCCTTATATTTTTATACCTATTTTTTATTGTCCCCATCCATGCACAGTTTAAATGCCTGAGCGGAGATTGCAATAATGGTTTCGGCAAAGGAACTTATATTATTAGCGGACAGGAAATTGGCCTATTTGAAGGCAGTTTCAAGGATGGAAAATTCGAAAAAGGAAAACTTATCTTTACTAAAGGCGGCACCTATGAAGGGGAATGGAAAGATAACA
>JBIKQC010000082.1:0-12153 GCA_044349855.1 Saprospira sp. | reverse complement strand
ATACGGTTATCATGAGTTTGTTATACAAAAAACATCCGTCACAGCTTAAACTCATATTGATTGACCCCAAAAAGGTGGAGCTTTCTCCATACAATGAAATTGCCGCTCACTATCTGGCTTATCTGCCCGATGCGGAAGAAGCTATTGTAACCGAAACAAGTAAGGTTGTTCAGACACTTTATTCACTTACAGTGGAAATGGATGACCGCTATAACCTCTTGAAAAAGGCCGGGGTCAGACATATAACTGAATACAACGAAAAATTTGTCAACCGCAAATTAAATCCGGAAAAAGGACACAGATTCCTACCTTTCATGGTACTTATCATAGATGAGTTTGCCGACCTTATCATGACCGCCGGCAAGGAAGTGGAACTGCCAATCGGCCGTCTGGCTCAGCTGGCACGTGCGGTAGGTATACACCTTATTATTGCTACTCAGCGACCATCGGTAAATATCATCACAGGTGTTATCAAGGCTAACTTTCCTGCACGATTAGCCTTTAAGGTAGCTTCAAGAATAGACTCAAGAACAATTTTGGATGCAGGCGGTGCAGAACAGCTTATTGGTCGTGGGGATATGCTTTTGTCATCCGGCGGCAGTCTGCTGCGCATACAGTGTGCCTTTGTTGATACCCCTGAAGTAGAACGTGTGATTGAACATATTGCCAATCAACCCGGCTATCCACAGCCCTATTTCCTGCCTTCTTATGGTGACGATGACGGTGGCGAAGGCGGCAGCAGCGGCGACAAGCTGAATCAGGTTTTACAGGATATGGACGAATTTTTCGAGGACTCGGCTAGATTGGTAGTACTCAATCAATCAGGTTCAACATCGATGATTCAGCGCCGTCTGAAACTTGGATATAACCGCGCAGGCCGCATCATGGATCAATTGGAATATGCCGGTATAGTTGGCCCTAACGAGGGAAGTAAAGCCCGTAATGTCCTGTTCCAGGATGAAATTGAATTGGAAGAATATTTGAAAATTTTGAGAGACAAGAAAAGTAAAATGACTTACAAATAGTTATCCTTCCAGCATTAGACATCGCCGAAAAAAGCCTCTTTTTGAAGAGTGTCAGAAGAAAGGTAGGCTGCAACACTGATCGACAGGTCGATCGCAGAAAAATACGGATCTGCACGGATTTTAAAAAATGCGGATTTGTTCCTTTCGGAACAGCGGATTTTTCAATCAGGTGACTAACTCACCCCTCCCTGCGGGTTTTACCTCTCTTCTGAAAGAGGGGAAGCTCAATGGCGAATAAATTAATTTATAAATCCTGATGAATTGGCGAAGCCAAAACTCCGAAGGAGTTGAAAAGCCCCTCTTTTTTATGAGAGGTTGGGGTGAGTCAGAAGAAAGGTAGGCTGCAACACTAATCGTCAGGTCTATACTAGAGACAAAAATAACCCCCGATAACAACTGCTGTCATCGGGGGTTTTCTATATGTATTCTAAGCAAATTCTATTTTTTTAAATCAAACTTCATCAGTTCGTCCAATGCTTTACCTGAAATCACCACCACAGCAGCTCTTGGAATATTTTCTCCGCCATCGGGCCAGTGACTGCTGATTTCTTCCTTCATAAGCGACTTGCTAGTTTCGCCGGGATGCTGTACGCTGAGAAACAAAGAAGTCCCGTCAGGACTGAAATAAGGACCGGTAAACTCAGCATCCATCGGGGCTGAGGCAACCTGGATGACCTTATCCTCCGCTGCATTGTAAACAAAAAGTCCATTATTGCCAAAAGGCTTATATTTTTCTTCTCTGTTCATCAGAGAGCCTGACATATCTGAAGTAAACCATAGATTTCCTTTAGGATCGAAGACCATATTATCGGGACAGGCGAAACCCAGTTCAGGACCACCTGCCAGAAAAGTATCTGCTTTGAATTTTAGTCCGGTTTTATCAGCGCTGTCTTCTTCAATTTTCATAATCTGGCCCACAAAATCGCCTTTTGGCAGATTATTGGTAAGTGTTACCAGCACATTTCCGGTAAAAGGGTCAAACTCGATATCTTCAGGACGATTTAAGGGAGTTGCTCCCAGTAATTTTGCAGCTTCACGTACACGTATAAGTACCTCTGTCTGACTTTTGAAATGCTGCTTCAACAAAGGTTGCTCCTCATAATTCAATGACAGCCACTCTCCTTTTTCGGTATTGGCAACATACAGTGTTCCCTCTGTTAAACTATCGGGAACTGAACTTACAAATTTGTAGATATGCTCATCATTTTTATCATCGCCGGTGTATACTACCAAACGGCCGTCCTCGCAACGCCAAACCTGCGCACATTCGTGCGCACAGCGACCAAGGCTGACCAATTTTTTAGCTTCACCTGTTCTAATATTTACTTCCACGACCCAACCGTAATGCTCCGTCAGGTTTTCCTTATAATGATGTTCCCAGCCTAATTCTGAATCTTTATGCTTGGGCTTGGCCGGATTTTTATGATCAGTTTCACCGTAACAATCCTGATAGTTTTCTTCACAGGTAAGAATAGTTCCCCATGGGGTTACACCTCCGGCGCAATTTCCAAGTGTACCCATAGCTTCTTTTTTACCGGCAATAGGCTCTTTCCAGTCAAAAGGTATCATGGTAAAACCATTCAGGCGACGATTGTATTTTTCATCTTTAACGACTTCCCAAGCACCTTTATCATTTTTTTTAATATGCAAAATACTTCCGCCAACATCATACATTTCCTTGTCAACCTGCTCTTTGGTCTTGGTTTTTGGATCCGTTTTGCGCGGAAAATTGGAAATGAAGAGCGGATCCGGATATTCATGGTTTACCCAAAGTAATCCTTCGTGAGGTTTCGTTTTATCCAAGGGCAAATAGGCAAGGTAATCGTTGTTAAAACCAAATTTATCTTTTCCAGAGATAGGATCACCCCATTTTATTAATATCTGATAAGAAAGCCCTTCAGAAAGCACCAATTTATCGCTGCTTTGAGGCTGAATTCCAGTTATAGGGAAAATTAGTTTTTCATTTTTTTTATCATTTACAATTTTCTTAGGATCGTTACAAGCTGACAGTAAAGGCAATATTGTGACAGTTCCGGCTGCCAAGATACTGCTATGTCCTAAAAACTGTAAAAAGCTGCGTCTATTTTGCTGTTTCATATGATTATCTGTTGTGGTTTATACACAAAGTATGAATAAGAACTTAAAAAGTAAATAACGTATTGTTAACAAATCTTTAAGCCTTTGGTTTCTAAAGTCCTTTTATTAATTCAGTTTGATTAATAAGATTTTTTTGGACTATCGCTGTAAAATTTAACTGTCCATATTCACTGTCAAATTTCAAATTGGACAAAAAATCAAACTGTAACAATTCCCAATCCTTATCGGAATAAAATTTACCCAAACATAACTCCCATTCCTTGCGCAGTAGTTGGCCTCTTTCTAAAAAATTTCCGCTGACAGCATAAGCGAGATCTATATCTTTCAATAAGGCTTCGGCTTTATTTTTTGGTTTTTCAGACATTTTTGTACATGATATACAACTATTTAGGAATTTAATACCCCTTGGATCAGCATCTGCTTTGATCAAAAAATCATTAGCAATTTCAATACCCTTGTCTTCATGACCATGATAAGTATATAGATATCCTATATCATGAAACCATCCTGAAATTTCCAACCAATAAATAGTCCATAAGTCCAAACCTATGACATGGGCCGCTTTAACAGTTTTCTCAGTGACTTCCAGTGTGTGAGAAAAGTTATGATAAACAAGATTTGATGTATCTGTTTCGTCAAATCTTTTTTTAACCTCAGTGCAAATTTCAGTCAATAGCTGCTTCATTTTTACATTTTCAAAATTAACTTAACAACCTATGTTATTGTATAACAAATTAAAACAAAATCAGAAAATTTGGCAACTATCAAAACGCTGTCCGTGTACCATGACATCATTACCCTCCACAAATTGCTCAACCGGCAGCAGATTAGGTTTCCATTGATCTTCTTTTATGCCATTATAACCTCTTTTCTGACCCCATCCAATACAATATATAACCATGTCGCGATCTCCGATTCTATAATATCTGGCTGAACAGGGTTTCCAAATCTTGTAAAATTCCATTCTGGATTCAGCCTCCACCGTTTCTATTTCTGAAAAATTAAGTTGTGTAACATTTTCATATTTCTGTAATAGAATTTTAGGAAATTCTATTTTTGTTTTTTGTTTTGAATTTGGTTCCAAACTGCAATATAATGCAAGTTCCAAGGTATCGGGCTCGAGTTGAAATATAGTACAGCTTCTTTCATAGCCGCAACCGGCAGTTTTTAAAAGGAATGCTTCTTCAAAAAATAGTTCATTTCGAGCTTTTTCCATTGCCTTTTCAAAATATGGTAATAATGCAAGATTGTAGTCTTTATCAGATATATCAATATACGCCAATTCTTCTATCAGTAAAAAAGTTTTGGCATCGTTACTTTTCTTGATTCTGAGATTTCCTTTCCATCGGGTTTCTATAATATTTTTGGATAGCGGATCCTGTAAAATCAACATTTCACCAGCTGAAGAAGTATTGACGTAGCGTTCCAATTCTACTTCCAAAAAAATTATATTATCTCCACTTATTCCTAGCGGAAAGAGGGAATTTTGATAAGCATAGCTGCAGGCCGAAAGCCTAAAAAAGGCAAACTGCATACATAATAAAAATGGAATGAAAGATTTGTATAAAAACATTGTATAAACTTGAAATATTGAAAAACTACGGAATTAACCAAAGTTCAAAATTAGCTTAAAATATCTTAACAAAACTGCAGATTTTTGAAAAAAAGGCAATATTTTCACGCTAAAGAAAAAAGTTTAATACGGTACATACTTTAATTATATCCAAAGCTTTTAAACCAATTACATAACTTAAAGAAATTATGAGTAAAGATGTTGTTTTGGTCATTGGTGCCGGCGGACAAATCGGTACAGTGCTAAGTGAAGCTCTCCGAGTAGTTTATGGCGTAGCCAATGTTATCTGTTCCGATATCAATCAACCACGAGGAAGTGTCATCGGTTATTTTGAAAAACTGGATGTAGTTGACGCAAAAAGATTGAAAGAAATTGTTCAGAAATATAAAGTTACTCAAATTTACCATCTTGCAGCTCTGCTTTCTGCTACCGGAGAAAAAAATCCGCAACTTGCATGGAAAGTAAATATGGAAGGGCTCATGAATGTTTTGGAAATTGCCCGCCAACACAACATCAAAAAAATATTCCACCCCAGCTCGATTGCAGTGTTCGGAGGACATACACCTAAAAAGAATACACCCCAATCAACCATTTTAGAACCTGAAACCATGTACGGCATTACCAAAAAAGCCGGCGAAGATCTGGGTAATTACTACTATGCTAAATATGGAGTGGACGTACGCGGCATACGTTATCCTGGCATAATTAGCTATCAGTCATTGCCGGGTGGCGGTACAACAGATTATGCTGTTGATATTTTTCATAAAGCAATAGCAGGTGAAGCTTTTGAATGCTTTCTCAAAGAAGGCACTCAATTGCCTATGATGTATATGCCCGATGCAGTACGCGCAACACTTGAACTGATGGAGGCTCCTATAGAAAAACTTTCTCAGCACTATGCCTACAACCTTCATGCCATGAGCTTTGCTCCTGAGGAAATTGCTGCTGAAATTAAAAAACATATTCCTGATTTTACAGTCAACTATAAGCCAGATTTCCGCCAGCAAATTGCTGAGTCATGGATCGAAACCATAGACGACTCAGTGGCCCGCAGCGATTGGGGTTGGAAACATGAGTACGATCTGTCTTCAATGACAATTGACATGATCACAAATCTGCGCAAGCTCCAGAAAAATAAGGCTTATGATGAGACCAAATTCCTATAATGAGATTATCAGATGTCAGATTGTCAGAAAAACTAAGATGACTCTCTTTAGATTTTTCAACAGTCAGACATCCGCAGAACTAGTCTCGGCCTAAGACGAGATCATTACAACTTGTCAATTCACTTGTGACAAGATCACCACATCACCATATCAATTATTATCATGTTCGACAATATCAAAAACAGTTACCAAAAAGAGCTGGACGAAATCAAAGAAGCCGGTCTTTGGAAAAAAGAACGTATCATTACATCACCGCAGGGGGCAGAAATTATCACCGATGAGGCAGGTCCTGTACTAAATTTCTGTGCCAATAATTATCTTGGACTTTCTTCTCATCCCGAAGTAATAAAAGCAGCCAAAGAAGCCATTGATACACATGGTTATGGATTATCTTCTGTTCGTTTTATCTGTGGCACACAGGATATACACCGAGAATTGGAGCATAAAATTGCTGATTTTTTGGGCACTGAAGACACTATTCTTTATGCAGCAGCTTTCGATGCCAATGGAGGTGTTTTTGAACCGTTATTGGGTGAGGCCGATGCCATCATCTCCGATGAATTAAATCATGCCTCCATCATAGATGGTATAAGACTTTGCAAAGCAAAACGATTCCGCTATACTCATAACACTATGGCGTCACTTGAAGATCAACTGAAAGCAGCTGAAGGCTGTCCGCGTAAGTTGATTGTCACCGATGGTTCTTTTTCCATGGACGGTACAATTGCCCAATTGGATAAAATCTGTGATTTGGCTGACAAATATGGCGCTATGGTTATGATAGACGAATGCCACTCTTCTGGATTTCTGGGCAAAACCGGTCGCGGCACACATGAATACCATGAAGTGTTGGGACGGATAGATATAATTACAGGCACTTTAGGCAAAGCCTTGGGTGGCGCTTCGGGTGGCTTCACATCGGCACGTCAGGAAATTGTTGATCTGCTGCGTCAGCGTTCCCGCCCCTATCTCTTTTCCAATACAGTGGCTCCTTCCATTGTAGGTGCTTCTTTGAAAGTATTGGAATTATTGACTGAATCTACGTACTTGCGCGATAAATTGGAACGCAACACCAAATATTTCCGTAGTGAAATCACTAAAGCAGGCTTTGACATTATTCCCGGTGAACATCCTATAGTACCAATCATGCTTTATGATGCTGTTTTGGCACAGAAAATGGCCGCACGAATGCTAGAGGAAGGTATTTATGTTGTAGGATTTTTCTACCCTGTAGTTGCTAAAGGTAAGGCCCGCATTCGCGTACAAATTTCTGCCGGTCATGAACAAGAGCATTTGGAAAAGGCTATTATGGCTTTCACTAAAGTCGGCAAAGAATTGGGTGTAATAAAATAAAAAAGAACAATAGGTCTGATGCTTTTCCCAAAAAGGCAGCTTCAGTATGCTGCTGCCTCCGCCGTATTGAAACGGTACTTAATGCTCATAATTTTTATTGTTTTTTAAGTTAGAAATTCAATTCTATTAGATAGTCATTGCCAGATTCTGTGTTGAAATTATTTATATTTAAAGGGCTGTCCAAATACGTGGGCAGCCCTTGTTTTATTCTCAGTACTGATGAAAAGACTTTAGGCTTACAAAAGTTACTTTTATTTATAACTTACTGCTTTAGGGTTTGTAATAAAAAACAAAAGACATAACACACAAATCCCGCGAAACGAAAAACACTCACGCCTTTTTTGGAGTAAAGAACTAACAAAAAAAAGCTGCAATCCTTAAAAAGAATGCAGCCTTTTTCAAAAAATAATTTAATAACAATACCTATTCCTTTAGTACTTTTCGGGTGTAGACCTCATTGCCTATTCTGGCTTTTACAAAGTAAAAACCTGCAGCCTGATTGCTAAGATTAATATTGCAGTTATATATTGAAGAGCCGTTATATTGAGAAGTTTCCAAGAGCTGTCCCATGGCATTGAAAACTTCTAATTCAGCATCCATTGCCTGATTCATGGAAAGTGTAACAGTAAATTGCCCCTTGTTTGGATTTGGAAAAACCTTAACATCATTCAATTTAGAAATCGAATTATCGTAAGCAGATGGCGTTGAGATACAGAAGTTATGAACAATAGAATCACCAAAATTTGGATTTGATAAGGTCACAATTGTGTCACCCTGCGGGCCAAAAATGTAATAATAACCATCGACTTGACCTTGGCAGAAACTTCCATCCAAGCCGTCGCCATAACTGTCAAAAATTATAAAAGAATAACAACCGTCTGACAAACAGAAATTTGAATTGATTGTTTGTACGCTGTTGGTTTGATAAGGACCTCCACTATATAAAACAGTTGATCCATTTCTGATTTCCCAACTTGTTTCATCTGCATAGCAGTCGGTACGCAGCAATAAATCAGCACTTTGACCGCCCAATGTTACATAAAAGGAAGAATTGGCAGTATTATTTACCAAATTGGAGTCAACCTGTCCGTTAGGTGCTGTCACTGTGGCATTAAAAACATGAGTTCCAGAGGCTGAAATACTTACAGAAGGTAGAGTAACAGTTGTAGTTAGACCCGAAGCGAGGGATCCACTCCAGTTATAAATACTGTTAGCACCACCATCTAAATTATAGGTAATAACAGCAGAAGTCATAGCTGATGCGCCAAAATTTCTCATAGCAAGTTCAGGAGCAAAACTGTTTTGATTACAGTAATTACCTGAAAGGTTCAAGACTTCTGAAAGGCCTGCATCTATGGCAAGTCCGGTAGCATTTGGGTTAAAACCGTCCAAAGTTGTAACTGCAAGTCCGGAAGGGTCAAGCCAATTGCTTAAACGGGTAGAGTTGGTACCACCACCTACCCATGAAATATCGAAACGACCATAATAATCAGGCTGTCCGTTATTTGTTAATCCGCTGCAAGCAGCACCTCCACCGTAAAGTTGACCAATAACACGCTGATTCTGATCAAACAGGGGAGATCCGGATGACCCCCCTTCTGTAGTGCCGGAATCCCAATTACCAACCTGCCAAATCTGAGCACCGCTCCAAGTTGATGAAGTAAGGGCATTATTTTCCCGACTGATTTTTTTTACATCACCGCTTGGGTGATGTATAGCAGTAGCTTGAGTTGCTGGAGTATTGCTACGATTCCATCCGGAATAATAAATATCACCGGTTGGGATGGCATTCAATTGCAAAAGACTAAAATCCGAACCCGCACTGTTGGCACGCCTTACTGCACCATTAACCTGATTGAAAGGTGCCCCGGGATCGGTGCTGCTGCCATTTTGTGCACAAATAGCATTGGGACTATCCCAATTGAATCGGAAAACCCAGTTGCCAAAACCGTTTGAACCACAATGATTTGCAGTCAAAAAATAAGGTGTTCCATCGTTAGCGGTATTATTAACCAAAGAACCGGTACATGCTCCAGAACCTCCTACTATGATAATGGCGACAGAATTGATTTGATTTTCCCAGCCATTTCCCAAGGGACATTTTACATCGAAATTACAGTTACCGGAATCATTTAATCCCTTCAGCAATCCGCTTGCATAAAGACTGAGAGATTTGTATCCGTGAACAACAGTTCCAATATTTAATTCTCCCAAACCGACAACTGCAGCAGGTTCAAAGTATTCTACTACCAAATTGCTACCCTGAATAAGTGTTGTGCCCAACATATTATCGCTGTTATTGTTGGCTGAAGTGTAAGCTCCATCAAATTGGGCGCGATCTTCACTGTAGATATACATCAAAGCGCCATCAGGCAGCTTAAATTTATTAAAAAGTACATTAATGCTCAATGCATCCTGAGAACGAAATATTATACGCCAAATTCTGTCGCCATTGGGCAGAACTGTCCAATGACCTCCATTATAGAGTCCAAAATTAACATTGTGTTCATAGCCGAATCTCCAAGGGCCAATTTTATTTGCTTCATTGATGGCATCGGAACGAAGTTGAGCAGCTATATCGAAGGCGGGCATTGTGTGAACTGGAATTTGACGGGTGTCAGCGTTTTTGTATGCCCAACTCCGTGGATTTCCAATTTTTGCAGTTTGTGCCTGCAGGTTTACAACCAAAGACAGGAAAAAAAGCAGTGAAAATAGAATTTTGCTCATAACTTGATAAGATTGAAATTTAAAAGGATGAGTACAACAAATTTTATTATCATTAAACCAAACAAAACTAATAAATTATTTGGTCAATTCTTAATTATATAAACTTTACCGTATTACTTATTTTAAAATCCTAATGGGATTAAGAATATATTTAAGATCTTTAGATGCACTACTTATAGTTCTAATAAAATTGCCCGATCTAATTTGCTGACTATCTTCCAACTCCTGCAATTCAATGACGGGTGTTAGACATAAGTCCTTTCCTTCAGCCCAAACTGCCCATTCGTCACGATTTCTAGTTTTGAAAAGCAATTCCAATTCTTCTTTTGGAAATACATGTACTGAAAGTTCTAAAAGTTCTTCCCGCTTCCATTCGGGTTTATTCAATGCCATGCAGAAAGCATTCCAAAATTTCATTTCCAAAGCCCCTAGAGCAACCCAGCGACCGTCTGCAGATTCATAAACATTATAATTTACAAGTCCGCCACTTAAAATTTGCATTTTACGCTGATCAAATCCACCCCAGTACTGACTGAGGGGAAAAACCATCAAAGGCAATAGCCCATCAGTCATTGAAATATCCAAATACATACCTTTTCCGGTATTGTGCCTTTCCAAAACAGCAGCCAGGCAGGTCGACTGCAGAAGATAAGCACCACCGGCAATATCGGCAATCTGAATACCGGGTATGACAGGTTTACCTTTTTCGTCTCTTATTAAATCCAAAACACCCGAAATTGCCAGATAATTCAGATCGTGCCCAGCCTCTTTTGCATGAGGTCCATCCTGCCCGTAACCGCTAAGAGAGATATAAATCAGTTTAGGATTGATAGATTTAAGTGTTTCATAATCAAGGCCCCAATGCTTCATCACTCCGGGTCTGAATTGCTCAATCAGTACATCTGCTTTTTCTACTTCTTCCCAGAGTTTTGTGTTCCCTTCATCAGTATTAAAATCGAGAATTATTTCCGTTTTATTATGGTTTAATGCAGCATAGAGTGTTGAAACCCCATCAATGAATGGAGGTTGGAAGCGTATATAGTCTCTACTGTCTGACTTTTCTATCTTTATAACATCGGCACCCATTGCTGAAAGCAATTGTGTACCTAAAGGACCGGGTAAAAGTTTAGTAAAATCGAGAATCCTGATATTTTTAAGCGCCTGTATCATTTTTCTGATTAAAAATCGTTATTAAATCATTTTTAATTACTTTTCCCATTTCATTTCTAGGGAGTTCCTTTAAAAACCTCCAAACCCGAGGAATTTTATAAGGTGCAATTCTTTCTTTTAACCATTGAGTCAATTGACTGTCAAAATTCAAAGAAAACTCTGTTTTAAAAACAATTGCAGCTGCTACTTTTTCACCCCATTCTTCATCAGGAATTCCAACAACAGCACAATCTAAAATGTTTGGATGTTCCCGAAGCTGTTCTTCAATTTCTAAAGCAGAAAGTTTGTAGCCGCCTGACTTTATAACATCTGAAGAAATTCTGCCCAATATTTTATAATAACCATTATTTCTGACAGCAAGATCACCAGTTTTGAACCATCCTTCTTTGGTGAAAGAATTGGCAGTAACTTCCGTTCTATTCAAATAGCATTTGAATACAGAAGGTCCTTTTATCTGGATTTCGCCGGCTTCTTCATCGTTATCTATAAGCAAATTTGTCGATTCGTCAAACAACCTGACTTGAACTCCCGGCAATGGCATACCCACAAAACCCGCTCTTCTTTCGCCTATATAAGGATTAGAAATTGCCATACCGATTTCAGTCATACCATATCGTTCCAAAAGTATATGTCCGCTCATAGTTTTCCATTTATCCAAAACTTTCACGGGAAGTGCGGCTGAACCGGAAACCATCAATCTGAAACTTGAAATAGCTTCTTTTCTTTTCAACTGCTCATTTTCATCAGCAGCATCAAAATCTGCAATTAATTTTACATAAATTGTCGGTACAGCCATAAATACATTGACTGTATGCGATTTAAACAACGACCAGACAACATTCGCATCAAATTTTGGTAAAAAATATACAGCTGCGCCTGCATGAAGCGGACAAAACAATGCATTGATTAGTCCATGAACATGATGCAATGGTAAAATGTTTAGAATAACATCGTCAGCACTCCATTGCCATGCATCAATAAGCATTGTCATTTGCGCCTCAAGATTACTTAAGGAAATGACTACACCTTTTGGTTTACCGCT
>JBIKQC010000514.1:0-3465 GCA_044349855.1 Saprospira sp. | reverse complement strand
ATAAGCCCGTCAGCTGCTGAGTAGTAGTTAGTTAGCTCGTTTTGAGGAATATCTTTTAAAAAATGTACTACTATGAGAGGATCGTTAAATTTTTTTATGACATCATTAGCAAGTTTGTAGTTTTTTTCAGGTCGTTCAGGACTGCCGCCGAAAATCAAATTTATTTTGTCAGGGTTCCATTTCAGTTTTTCAATACATTCGGGTTTGTTTTTTTCTCTAAATTTCTCGAAATTGACGCCATTAGGTATTATGTGTATTTTTTTGAAATTCAAAGATTCACCTAATTCTTTAGATTTCACAATTAGCGCACTACATGGATAATTTAAAAGTATTTTGTTGTAAATGCGATATATTCTCTTCGATTTTACGTCACTGCCCATTAAGGAAACAATTAATGGTTTTATATTCGCTAAAACACATAGATAACCACAAAATGAGTAGTGAGCATGAACGATGTCGTATTTTTCTGATTTAAATTTCTTTCGAAGTTTGAGTAGGTTTTTTAGGTAACCGATAAGACCTTTCCCTTTTACAATAAAATAATCTATTTCAATATTTTTATTTATCAATGATTGTGATTGATTTCGAATTAAAACGCTTATTTCTCCGGCGTTCCCACTGCAAACGAAAAGAATTCTCATTTTATTAAGCAATGGTTTTTAATACAATTGAATTTGGACACGATACAAGCGAGTTAGGTGGTATTTCAGATTTAACAATACTTCCAGCTGCTATCACGGATCCTGCTCCTATTTTCGCGCCGGGTAATATTAGGCAGTTAAGACCAATCCAAACATTATCTTCAATGATGATTTCTTTGGGAATATCTTTTGAATTTATTCGAATCAACGGGTCTTCAAGTGCTGTTAAATGCCCATTACTATCTATTATTTGTGTTCCTGCGGCGATTAGGCAATTTTCTCCTATCGATATCAACTTTGAAGCATGCAAACATGAACCGTTGATTCGGGTATTATTGCCAATTTTAATCATTGCATTTGGTTGATCGATTAAAATTTTCACCGAAGAATGCATAAATGCATGATAAGTTGAAGGGTTTGAATTTAGAACAACGTTTTCACCTAAAATTAATCTCCCTGATTTCTTTATAATAATCATAGGATAACCGCTTAGTATTAGATTTCCTGTAATTGAAATTCGTTTTCTTAAAAGTATCCTAACATGAAAGTATGCTATTAACGTTTTAATATATAGCATGGTTTTTCGCATTTTGGTTTTTTTTATAGTCCTCAACAAGTTTAAACATATATCCGATACTAGAACCTAATATTGCGTATCTTATACTATTAAAAAGGGGCGAGTTAATTCCTCCTGAAATCATTATTACAAGTCCCATAAAAAATACCGCTGGGAATAAGTAATTCAAAAAGGTTATAATTTCATCATTCGACCCACTATCTTTTAATTCTTTTCTTAATTTATAAAACCATAATAAAAGATGCAATTGTAAAATAAAATAAAATAGTATTCCAAAAACACCTGTTCCATGAAGTAATAAATTATAATCAGAATGAATTTGTCTTTTATTAGAAAGTGGATTGTTATAATTACCTGGTGAATTGAAAACTTCTTTTCCAAATAAAAATTGAGTCAGTTTATTTGAATTTACAGTCATGTTGAAAACGAGACTTGTTTCCGTATATCTGCCCTCATTTTTATAATTTTCGATCTTTAATTTACTTTCTCGTTCCTTATAAACTGTATTGAATTTATTTTCGAATAGGGGGAATAACAATCCAAAAACTAACAGGATTAGAAGCGAAGCAACAAATGATTTTGTTTTTTCTTTGTAAAAAATTATGTAAAATATTAGACCTACAGACATTGCAATTATAGATATTCTCTTTAGTTGCACAATTATTAGGATAATCAACAACCCAACTGCAAAGTAGATGAGTGTTTTTCTTTTAGGATGAAAGTATATGAAAAGGGGAAAAGTTATTACGATGTATGCCATTGAATTTAGACCTTCTGTAAAAACATTTCCTGTATGAAGTCCGTCTTCGGAATAGGGTGTTCCGCCTAATTTAAAAAAATTGGCAATCAAAATGTTTAATAAGTATAGAAGAGCAACAATTCCCAAGGAATTCAAAAGCATTTTAAGTCTTATTTTATTATTTATAATAGTAAAACTTACAATGAACATCAGAATACCGGTGCACATACCTATAAAACCCCTTATTGAGTCATCCAATTTAGATGAGAATGCACATAATACTAGAACGAAAATAAGGTATGAATAAATTAATTTGAAATTATATATATAAGTATGTCTTATGCATATATATATCAATATCAAGAAGAAGCACACGCCGATAATTTTTGTTGCAATAGATCCTTTGGGTATAACTAACCCAACAAAAGCGATGTAAGTAAAAAGTAGTGGAAAAAAATAGAAAATTATCTTTTCAGGATTTCTCATTATGATTGAGTCGACATTAATTTGATTATTTTTTCTAGTTGATTTTTTTTCTCTAGTTCGCTTATGTCTTTCACAATTAAATTTCGATCTTTAATGTTTTCTGAAATGAAATCAGAAATTTCTTTTGGGTCAACACTCATAATTCCGTTGCCATATTTAGAAATTAATTGAGCAGTTTCTATTTGGTTTCCTAGTGCCAAAATAGGTTTTTTGGCGCTTAAATATTCAAAAAGTTTACTTGTGACTATTCCTTGATTATTTTCTTTCCAAAGAGGAAGAAGAAGTATTTTAGCCCCTAATTGTTTTGAAACCACTGATTCGAAATTTTGAGTAGGCTCGTAAAAAATATAAGAACTTATTTTGAGTTTTTCAGCTAATTTAATCCATGAATTTGGCAGCTTCTGTCCGATAAATAAAACGTTTATTTTTATTGAAAAATCAGTTTGTTCCAAAAAAAGTTTTACACCTTCGAAAAACGGTTTTATGTCGTATTTTTTTCTATAAATACTTCCGCAGTATAGGATAGTTGGATGGATAAAATCATGAGGTATGGTTTCTTTAAATTTTCTTTCGTTTGTGCCATTGTATATAACTTCTACAGTTCGACTATGGGATTTAGAAAGTTGATCTGATAGCCCATTTGAAACTGTAATAAGTTGATCTGCCCGTTGAACTATTTTTTTCTCTAAGATTAGCTCAAATTTTGATATTATTTTCCTGAAACTACTTAAGTTGTGGTTTTGGGTCCAAAGATCCCTGTATTCAGCAAGCCATATGATTTCCGGGTACTTTTTTTTGATTTCACAACCTAAAACTAGAGAAGATATCGGTGAGAATGATGTATAAACACAATCTATGTTTTGTTTTTCTATTAGTTTACAGCAAACTGAAAATGATTTTTTTCTCCAAAAGAAAAACCTTAAATCAGGATAAGAAATACCTGTTGGTGAGATAAAGCAAGAAATTAATTTATAATAAAATTTTCTCAAAAATTTAGTTGGTAAATATCTGGAAATGTTGAA
>JBIKQC010000081.1:0-12234 GCA_044349855.1 Saprospira sp. | reverse complement strand
GAGCGGTTCGGGAAGTTTGTTTGTCGACATACCAATTACATATCCTATAAATTCCAATGGTTTCAACATCAGACAAGGAATACCTTTCCCAACTCACTATAATTATTTTTACGACATTAAATTCAAGAAATTCAACTGCCCAAGTTTCAGAAAATCAATGTTTGTTGATGTTTTACCATCACCTGTCGTTAATCTTGGGCAAGATACTTCTACTTGTGGACAACCTGTTTTATTGAATGCTTTTTTCCCGGGAGCTTCATATTTATGGAATGACAATACCACTACATCTACCCAAAATATTTCTCAATCCGGAACTTATAATGTAAATGTCTTTATAGGGCCTTGTTCTGCCAAAGATACAATTGTTGTTAACGTTGTAGATACGGCTGCATTTACAGTTACAGACACTACACTCTGCGGGGGGCTTGTTTCACTTTCCATAAATGGTGCCGCTAATGGAACTTATTTTTGGTGGGATTCACCTTCATCAGGAAATTTACTGGGAACTGGACAACAGCTTAATAAAACTTTCTTTTCAGACACAACTTTATACATTGAAAGTAGAGTTGTTTCTTCACAATTGTCTGCAGGCAGAACTGCGCCCGGTGGCTCATCAAATGGAAATTATTATTCAGTCTCTACTATTTCCGGGCAAAATCCACTTCGGGGTCTTGTTTTTGATGTGACTGAAAATATCTTACTTGAACAATTAACTATTTTTTCGAATGGTATTGTCAATGGTACACTTCAATTGGTAAATTCATCAGGTACTACGTTATATTCATTACCTCTTGCGCTCAACCACAATGGAGGACTTAATTTATCTTTAAATTGGGTAATCCCCACAGGTAATAACTATCAAATATTATTGCTGCTTCAGAGCGGTTCGGGAAGTTTGTTTGTCGACTTACCAGTTACATATCCTATAAATTCCAATGGATTTAACATCAGACAAGGAACACCTTTCGCAACTCATTATAATTATTTTTACGACATTAAATTCAGAAAATTCAACTGCCCAAGTTTGAGAAAATCTATGTTTGTTGATGTTATAACATCACCTGTCGTTAATCTTGGGCAAGATACTTCTACATGTGGACAACCTGTTTTATTGAATGCTTTTTCCCCGGGAGCTTCATATTTATGGAATAACAATACCACTACATCTACCCAAAATATTTCTCAATCCGGAACTTATAGTGTAAATGTCTTTATAGGATCTTGTTCTGCCAAAGATACAATTGTTGTTAACGTTGTAGATACGGCTGCATTTACAGTTACAGACACTATACTCTGCGGAGGGCTTGTTTCACTTTCCATAAATGGAGACCCTAACGGAACTTATTTTTGGTGGGATGCACCTTCATCAGGAAATTTACTGGGAACTGGACAACAGCTTAATAAAACCTTCTTTTCAGACACAACTTTATACATTGAAAGTAGAGTTGTTTCTGCTCAATTGTCTGCAGGCAGAACAGCGCCCGGTGGCACAGCGAGTGGAAATTATTATTCAGTCTCTACTATTTCCGGGCAAAATCCACTTCGGGGTCTTGTTTTTGATGTGACTGAAAATATCTTACTTGAACAATTAACTATTTTTTCGAATGGTATTGTCAATGGTACACTTCAATTGGTAAATTCATCAGGTACTACGTTGTATTCATTGCCTCTTGCGCTCAACCACAATGGAGGACTTAATTTATCTTTAAATTGGGTAATCCCCACAGGTAATAACTATCAAATATTATTGCTGCTTCAGAGCGGTTCGGGAAGTTTGTTTGTCGACATACCAATTACATATCCTATAAATTCCAATGGTTTCAACATCAGACAAGGAACACCTTTCCCAACTCACTATAATTATTTTTACGACATTAAATTCAGAAAATTCAACTGCCCAAGTTTCAGAAAATCAATGTTTGTTGATGTTTTACCAACTCCAATTCTCAATTTCCCTGTTGATACAATCGTGTGTTACAATGAATTAAATCTAGATGTTCCATATGCAAATGCTGTATATTTGTGGAGCAATGGCAATACGGGCAGCAATATTCAAATTTTCCCAAATTCTATAAAAGATACAATTTCTGTAACAATTACAATTGGCAACTGCTCTTCTTCTGACACTTTAATATATACAGTTTTTGATAGCATTACTTTTCAATCATTTGACACGACAATTTGTGGCGGCTTATTTGAATCAAACATTAATGCACAAGGTATTGCTCATACTTATTGGTGGGATAGTCTAAATGGCGGCAATCTTATCGCTACAGATTTACTCTCGCAGATTTTATACGACAGTACAGTTTATTACGTTGAAACAAGGCCAATTTCTAATAAAAATAATGAAGGATTCGCTAATAATTATGTATTAAATCAATCATTTTCAAATTTTTATCTACTTTCCGGGACGGGAGATTATGGCAATTTTTTTGATGTAAGAAATGAAGTTCACTTAGATTCTGTGACTATTTTCGTTGATATAGCTCCGGTGTCCGGCATAATTAAAATTTACAATTCAGTTGGAACTGTGATCTTTTCAAGAAATATTCTATTGCTGCCCGGTACAAATCAAATTCACATTGGCTGCTATTTACCTGTAGGCAATAATTATAAAATTATAATATCGGACATTATTGGAGCTGGAAAAATCTTTATAGATTCACCTACCCTTTTCCCTATAAATGGAACTAACTTAACCATCAAAAATGGCATCCCACAATCAAACACTTATTTCTTTTACAATTGGTGCCTAAGCAAAACCGTTTGCCCTGCTCCACGCAAACCAATCATTGTCAATGTCCTGCCTACTAAAAACATCAATTGGCCATCTGACACCATCATTTGCGCAGGAAGCATCAACCTTGATGTCAGTTATCCAAATTCAACTTATCTTTGGAATGACGGGCAGACAACTTCAGCTATAACTGTTTCAGCATTGGATACTGTTTGGGCACAAGTAACAACCGGAAGCTGTGTATCTAAGGATACAGTTTTTGTGTTTCTTTCTACTCCGCCAACTCAGATTATTGTGCCTGCCGATACGGTTGTATGTGGTGGTCTGCTAACTCTACAGGCCGGCGGCGATGCACAAACCTATGCATGGTATAACTTAGCAACTGGCGGTACGGCTTTTGAATTTGGTCAAGAAATTACTGTAAATGTTACAGATACAATTACCTATTATGTTGAAGGGTTAAATTTGCTTAGGAATGCCAACATCTACGGTCATCAGGTTGTACCTATAGTAAACGGAACTTATACCTCAATACAAGGTTCTAACTATATAGAAAGGGGTCTGCTTTTTGATGTGTTTAAAACCTTAAGGATAGATGAAGTTTCAGTTTTTACAGATGGTCCTGTAAATGCCAGGATTACGTTGAAAGATGATTTGGGCTATGAAATTCAAACACAAAATATTCAACTAAATAGCTCAGGAGAGCATGTTATCATACTAAACTGGCTGCTTGAACCTGCAAATAATTATTCAATTTGGATGGACAGCATACAAGGCAGCGGAAGGATTTATGTTGTCAGCAATTATGCTTTCCCGCTTTCTTATACTGAGCTGCGTATCAAAGGGGGGTTACCATCTATTTTGAACAATCAGTACAACAGTTTCTACAAATGGCGGATTTCAACACCTTCCTGCCCTACCACTCGTCAGGCAGTTCAGGTTTTTGTTCCGGAATACCCATCAATAAGTATGTCTGCTGATACCGTCATCTGTAATGGAAATTCAGTAGGAATTCAGAGTACATCTCTAAATTCAACATATCAATATCTTTGGAATACAGGTGAAACAAGTATGGATATAACAGCACTAAGTGCCGGATATTACAGCGTAACAGTTACAAATGCAGAAATATGTTCACTTGAAAAAAATATTTTTGTGCAATTTCCGGTAACCCCAATATCACCGGTAATTTCTGACTCAACCATCTGCAATCCGCAGATTTTAGATTTATTAGAAAACCCCAATAATGCGATTTATGTTTGGTACAATAATTTTTTAAATCCAATATATATAAGTGCGCCTTACAGTTATGATATTCAAGATACTACAATTTTCAATGTAACTTTGGCTGCTCGTTCTACTACAAGAATTGGAGAACAGTCGCATCCAAATCCAAATGACCTGAATCAATACGAAAGTTTTATTCTTTCCAATAGTTTCAATGTTCTTAAGCCAACAGTTTTAGATTCAGTAGCTGTATATTTCAAAAATGCTCCGGTAAATTTTGATATTGTTCTATCTGATTCTTTAAATAATGAATTAGCCCGAAGATCTTTTTTAGCTACTCAATCACAAGAAAAATTGTTTGTGCCGCTTGATTTTGTTATCATGCCCGGCAACAATTATCAATTAAAGTTCGACAATATAAATAATAATAGATTTTTGGTAAATCGTTTTGTCAGCTATCCGCAAAGCAGCTATGCAGGTATAGCTGAACTTACCGGCACAAATTTTAGTGGCGTCTCTTATAATTGTTTTTATGATTGGCATTTCAGTTACGCTTTAGATGGCTGCTATGCTGCCCAAAATGATCAGTTTACAGTGAATGTTACGTTGCCGGTAAATCTTTCAGATTCTATTTTTACCTGTACGGATATTCTGTTGGACGCTCAGGTGAGTGCCGCAAATACCTATATTTGGAATACAGGGGCCTCAACATCAGCAATTTTAGCCGACACAACAGGCCTATTTACTGTTACTGTAAGCGATGGAGCGGGTTGCAGTTACAGTAGTTCAACCTTTGTTCAAACCCCTCTACCGATAATATTTAATACTCTCAATAATTCACTCTGCGGTTCAGAATTGAGTACATCCTATAATTCATTAACTGCCAATAACTTTATTTGGAGCAGCGGAGATAGCACTACACAGATAAATATAAGCACAACCGGCAGTTATTCTTTGACAATAACCACTACAGAAGGTTGTAATTTGAGTGGCACAACACAAATTAACAACATTGAAATTCCTCCTGCTGTTGATCTTGGAAATATTTTGGACATCTGTTCCGGAGCAACATTGGATGCCGGTTTTGGAGGTCAGGGTATGAGTTATTTGTGGAATACAGGTGCAAGTACACAAACTATAGTAGTTTCAGTCACTGACACCTATTCTGTTACAGTAACATCGCCAAATGGCTGTGCAGCAAGCGATTTTGTGTACGTGCGGGAGATTGCAGACCCTGTTGCCAATTTCAATTATAGTATATTCAACAATTCAGTGAGTTTTAACAATGTTTCAGATAATGAAACATCTGTATTGTGGACCTTTGGCGATGGGGTTTCTACCGTACAGCAAAATCCTTTTCATTTATATCCAAATTCAGATTGCTACAACGTTATGTTGGTTGCTTTCAATACCTGTGGATCTGACACAATTGAACAGAATTTAGCAATAGGTGTCGACTCTTCCGCCTGTAATGTTGTATATACGGCGCTCATTCCAAACAATAATGAGATGATTGTTTCCCCCAATCCTAATGATGGAAATTTCATCCTACAATTTAGTTCTCCCGTTGCGTTTATAAGCAGCATTGAATTATACAGTATTCAGGGTCAATTGATTAGTCATAGTGAGCTGCAATTAAAAAATAAAGATTTTATAGCTTACAAAATAGAAAACATAGCACCTGGAATGTATATAATTGTCTGCCAAAGCGATAGTGGAAAGCTGATTCAAAGACTAATTATAAAATAAAAATAGCTTTTTGCCCGACGGGATAACCTGTCGGGCTTTTTATTAAGTCCAAGCCTTCAAATAAAACTAATCCTAAATTATTTACTATATTTGCGATTCAAAACAAGAATCAGAAAGGAACAGCAATGAAAGAACAATGGGATTTAATTATCCGTCCTTATAGAAATTTATTTGATCTCAATTTCAAGGAACTTTGGCAATACCGTGACCTGCTAGGCATGTTTGTAAGACGTGATGTTGTCACTGTTTACAAGCAGACTATTTTGGGTCCTATATGGTATTTCCTTCAACCTCTGCTGACTATGTTGGTTTACGTAGTGGTTTTCGGAAATATTGCCGGCATTTCCACCGATGATATTCCACAACCGCTGTTTTATCTTTCCGGTATAATTATTTGGAATTATTTTTCCGAATGCTTCATGCAGACCTCAGACACCTTTTCCCAAAATCAGGATATGTTTGGAAAGGTCTACTTCCCCCGTTTGATTCTGCCGTTGTCAAAAGTTGTTTCGGGACTGATTAAGTTTTTTATACAATTTATCCTTTTTGCAGGCGTTTATATCTTCCTATTGATACAGGGAGTGGCAGTAATGCCAAATTTGGCGATCCTTTGGGTTCCGGTTTTATTAATATTAATGGCAGCGATGGGATTGGGGTTCGGTTTGATTTTTACCTCATTAACAACAAAATACCGCGACCTTAAATTTTTGGTACAATTTGGCGTTCAATTGGTGATGTATGCTACACCGATAATTTATCCCATGAGTGCCATTCCGGATAATTATAAAACAATCATTTTTCTGAATCCATTGACTCATATCGTCGAAGCATTCAAATATGCATTTCTGGGACATGGATCCTTGACAGCAGGCGGTTTATTATATGCTACCGGATTTACCTTTTTCATTTTACTGCTTGGTGTGCTTGTTTTCAATAAAACCGAACGCAGTTTTATGGACACTGTATAAGTTTTTGTTTTTCCAATTCTCTTTTCATAAATAGTTATGTCAGACATCGTATTAAGTGTTGAAAATGTTTCCAAACTCTACCGATTGGGTGAAATAGGTACCGGGACAATTTCCCATGACCTAAATCGCTGGTTGGCGAAAATAAGAGGAAAAGAGGATCCTTTCAGCAAAATTGGGGCGGTCAATGACCGAACTCAAAAGGCGGAATCAAACTTTGTCTGGGCACTGAAAGATATTGACTTTCAAGTCAGTCAGGGTGATGTTTTGGGTATCATCGGAAAAAATGGAGCAGGAAAATCGACCTTACTGAAACTGATTTCCAGAATAACCTCCCCATCAACCGGACTTATAAAAATAAAAGGCCGAATCGCCTCCCTCCTTGAAGTGGGAACAGGTATGCACCCTGAAATGACTGCCCGTGAGAATATCTATCTGAACGGTGCCATCATGGGTATGACAAAAAAAGAAATTTCCAGAAAATTTGACGCCATTCTCGATTTTGCAGGCTGTACCATGTATGTGGACACGCCTGTAAAACGCTTTTCTTCAGGTATGCGCGTGCGTCTAGGTTTTGCAGTTGCAGCATTTTTGGAACCTGAAATCCTTATAGTGGATGAGGTCTTGGCGGTGGGTGATGCAGAGTTTCAAAAGAAGGCTTTAGGCAAGATGAAAGATGTGAGTCAGAGAGAAGGAAGAACAGTTTTGTTTGTCAGTCACAATCTAGCTGCAGTAAAAGATTTATGCAAAAACGGTATGTTGATAAAAAATGGAAGTCTTTCATTTTCCGGAACAGCACAGGAAACAGTTTTGGAATACCAAAAAATAGTTGGCGGGGGAAATGTATATTTCCATGATGGGTCAATAGAAAGTGCTATTGGAAATAACAATATAAGAATTTTGGAATTTTCAGCGCTACCAACTGTTGGGGAAGAAATTAATATAGAATCTGGTATCAATGTGTTGCTTAAATTCTATAATTCGAAACCGTATATAAACATAGATGCTACATTTGAGCTAAGAACATCTGACGAAGTAACTGTATTTCATCATGGGCCTCTAATCACTCAAAAAAACGACGCTAAAACTGGGATTTATAATGTTACATTCAAAATTCCATCAAATTTATTAAATGCAGGCAATTATTATTTCAAAGTTATTTTTGGTGAAAATCAAAGATATGTTTTATATACAAATCCAGATCTAATTTCATTTGAAGTCCAAAATATCAGTATTGGTTCAAATTCGTCAACTTTACCGGGAGTAATTAGGCCTAATCTTGAATATACTATTGATTTCAATTATCTTTAATAAAGGTCAATACAACTTTATATTGAATATTGATATGTTAATTTTGAATATTCCCTATTGGTCAAAGAACAAATAGAGTTGATACTCGACCAAATTTAATAGATTACTATGAGAATTATTGACCTTCCAAAAATATTGGACCCTAGGGGAAATCTTACTTTTTTACAGAATAATGCCCAGATTCCTTTTGAAATTAAAAGGACATATTGGATTTATGATGTTCCGGGTGGAGAGGAAAGAGGGAGCCATGCACTGAAATCAACAGAAGAAATTATTATTGCCTTGTCCGGCAGTTTTGATGTAATCATACACGATGGAAAAAAAGAACATTGCATTTCACTTAACCGTTCCTATAAAGGGATTTATGTCCCCCCTATGCATTGGAGAAAAATAAATAACTTTTCAACGAATTCAGTAGCATTGGTTATTGCTTCCACTTTTTTTGATAATAATGATTATCTCAGGGATTTTGATGAGTTTATCAGCCAAACAAAAGTCTAATCAACCTATGAAAAGCTCAGTTTATAACTGCACAGTAATCGGACTTCCAAAAATAAAAGACCCTAGTGGCAATCTTACATTTGTTGAAAATTGCCGACATTTGCCATTTGATATAAAAAGGGTATTTTATCTTTATGATATACCGGGTGGAGAATCCAGAGGAGCACATTCACATCTTGAATGCCACCAATTTTTAGTTGCGGTAAGTGGAGCTTTCAGCGTTTTGTTGGATGATGGAGAAAATACTAGATCAGTTGAACTTAACAGGCCTTACATTGGATTACATATACCGCCGGGTATTTGGGCTTCAGAACTAAATTTTTCCTCAGGCGCAGTTTGTTTGGTACTTGCCTCACATACCTACAACGAAAATGATTATATTAGAGATTTCAATGATTTCAAGCGCTTAAAAAATGAAATTTAACAATAGGAATGTATTTGTAAGTGCAAATGCAAAATTAGGCAATAATGTCAAAATTGGAGACAATACCACTATTTATGACAATGTTGTTGTTGGGGACAATACAATTATTTGTAATGATTGTATTATTGGAGAACCAACAACTGCTTACTATAAAGACATTTCCGGATATAACAACCCTCCTACTCATATTGGTGCCAATTCAATGATAAGAAGCCATGCAATAATTTATGCAGGATCCACTTTTGGCAATAATTTAGTTACAGGACATAGAATAACAATCAGAGAGGGCGCATCAATTGGCAAAAATTGTTTAATCAGTACATTGGCAGACATTCAGGGAAATTGCAAAATTGGAGAATTCTCCCGCATATACAGTAATGTCCACATTGGAGAATTAACGACTATTGGTAATTATGTTTTCATTTTTCCTTATTCAATATTCACAAATGACCCTCAGCCGCCATCAAATATGTTAATGGGAGCAGTTGTCGGTGATTATTCAATTATTACTGTGCATTGCAGTGTATTGCCCGGAGTTAAAATCGGAAAAAATTGTTTAGTTGGTGCAAATTCAGTAGTATCAAAAAATATTGATGACTTTTCTTATGCAATAGGGTCTCCCGCTAAAAAGTTAAAAGACATAAGGGAGATTTATTCAAAACAATTTCCAGAAGAAAAGCACTATCCTTGGCCATATTCGTTTGATCGGGGTATGCCGTGGCAGGGGCTGGGTTTTGATGAATGGTTAAAAAATCAAACTGAATACAATGATTAAGTTTCTAGACCTACAAAAAATTAACCTTCAATACCAAGCCGAAATTGAGGCTGAATTACTTAAGGTATTCAGAAGCGGATGGTATCTTTTGGGGGAGGAAGTAAAAAACTTTGAAACGAATTTGGCCACTTATTTAAGTGCCAATCATGTTATTGGGGTGGCTAATGGATTAGATGCACTGCGCTTAATTCTGAAAGCTTATATTCATATGGGTTTTATACAGGAAGGCGACGAAGTTATTGTGCCGGCCAATACTTATATTGCCTCTATTTTAGCAATAACTGATAATAGACTGACTCCTATCTTGGTAGAACCTGATATTACTACCTACAACCTGAATATATCGGCTATCGAAGAAAAAATTACGCCAAAGACCAAAGCAATTTTATTGGTACACCTATACGGCCGTGTTTGTTGGGACGAACAATTAGAAGCATTGGCAAAGAAATATGATCTTAAAATTATTGAAGATAATGCTCAAGCCATTGGTGCCGAGTGGAACGGTATAAAAACAGGCTCCTTGGGCGATGCTGCAGGATTCAGCTTTTATCCCGGTAAAAATCTGGGAGCTTTAGGCGATGCGGGAGCAGTGAGTTGTAAAGATTTAGAATTGGCAAAAATAATAAGGGCTATTGCTAATTATGGCTCTGCAAAAAAATATGTAAATGAATATCAGGGTCTGAATAGTCGATTGGATGAGATACAAGCTGCCGTACTGAATGTTAAATTAAAATACATTGATGCAGAAAATCTGAGAAGAAAGTCAATTGCAGAGAAGTATTGTAAGAAAATTAAGAATAATGAAATTATATTACCGCATATTCCCAGCCATGGGGATGAGCATGTTTGGCACTTATATGTTATCCGAACGGAGAAAAGAGACAGACTTCAAACGTATTTGAACGAAAATGGCATACAGACTCTAATCCATTACCCTATTCCGCCACATCAACAACAGGCCTATAATATTCTGAATGAAATTAGCTTACCGATAACAGAAAAAATTCATAATGAGGTATTGAGCTTACCTATTAGTCCTGTTATGAGTGAAGAGGAAGTAGAAAAAGTAATTGAAATTATTAATAACTATGGACAATAAACCTCTTGTTTCAATTATAGCTATCTGCTATAATCATGCAAGTTATTTAGAGGAAACACTGGATAGTATTATTGAACAAACCTATCCAAATATTCAATTGATAATCTTGGATGATTGTTCATCTGATAATTCAGTTGAACTAATAAATGCATGGATAAAAAAAAATAATGTGGATTGTCTATTTATACCACACCAACAGAACCAAGGGCTTTGCAAAACATTAAATGAAGGGTTGAACCATGTAAAAGGAGAATTCTTTCAAGGAATTGCCTGCGATGATATAATGATGGCAGATAAGATTGAAAAAAACATCTGTATTTTCTTAGAACATGATGAATCCCTTGCAGTTGTTCATAGTGATGCAATTGTGATAGATGAAAAAAGCTTTCAGGTTCACGATTCCTATCATAAAACATTTGGATATCCTGACAAAGAACCCGAGGATTATAGATTAGCATTATTAAATTGCCCACTGCTTTTAGCCCCAAGTGTATTGCTTAGGACTTCTGCCGTTATGGCTGTTGACAAGTATGATCCCAAATATTTCATAGAAGATTGGCCTATGTGGCTCAAACTTTCTAAAAAATTTATATTCAAACAGTCCGAATATAAATTGATAAAATACAGAATACTCAATAATTCAATGTCACGTGGCAATGAAAGTAAAATTAAAGTTGCAAGAACTGCAATAGCTGTTTTAAAAAATGAACTGGGCAATTCAAAAAAGGAAGATGTAATAATCAAAAAAACACTCAAGCATTATATCGAAAAACTTATAAATTTCGAAGCTGCAGATAGTAATCTGTTAAGACTAAAATTTATGATTGATAAAACTGCTTACAATTTATATCTTTACTTATTCTCATTGATTGGAATAAATCCTGAACGCTCAAACAGAATTAAAAATTATTTTTGGAAAAGAAAACAAGACCCTAAAAAGAATTAAAAGAATGAAAATACTGCTCTTCTCCGGTGGGTTTCTTGAATACATGATCGAATTAGCTAATGCTTTATCATTACAGGATGGCATCAGCTCAGTAATGCTAGTTCTACCGGAGAAATATGTAAAAGAGGAGCAGCTAAAACAGATTAATTCGAAAGTAATTTTTAAGCCTTTTCTTTTCATTGACTATGTCAGCATACGTCAAAATTTCAAAATGACAAGGCAGCTCATTAAACTCATCAATGACTTTAATCCTGATATTTTACATGTGCAAGCTGATGGTCAGCATCCATGGTTTGGTTTAGCTTTGCCTTTTCTCAAAAATTGTAAAATTGTCAACACAGTACATGACCCTGCTCCACATTTAGGTGATAAGATATCAACTTATCGGGATATGCGTTTTTCCAAATGGATGCTAAAACGCTATGCAGATGCCTATATCGTACATGGAAAAACATTAAAAGAGGATTTATTAAAAAACTACAAAGGACTGAAATCCG
>JBIKQC010000513.1:0-3490 GCA_044349855.1 Saprospira sp. | reverse complement strand
TCCGTACTTTATTTCATGTTTTGCGCTTAAAAAATTATATTTTTCAGTAAGAATGCTGATTATCAAATGTCAGTACTGAAAAATTAAGTACTTTTATCGATTCGATTAGTGCAACTTAGTTCCTCTTTTTGATTTAAACATCATGATAATCCTAAGAACTGAACAAAAGTAGTGTTTTTGGTTTTTAGATTAGAAACAATACCATAACTTTGGCGTAAATTATAATTTTATGAACAGCGATACTATTAAAATAACGATAATAGACAGAGAAGGTGAAGAACATGAAATATCGGCACCTACTTATATGAACATGAATCTGATGGAACTTTGTAAAGCAAGCGAACTGCCTGTTGAAGGCACTTGCGGAGGAATGGCATTGTGCGCAAGCTGCCATGTTTATGTTGAATCAGATCACCAATTAATTAATCCATCAGGTGATGAAGAAGATATGCTCGATTCTGCCTTTTTTGTAAAAGACAACAGTCGCCTCGGCTGTCAGATCCGTTTAAAAGAAGAATTGGACGGATTGATTGTAAGATTGGCACCTGTGGATTGATTATTGAACAATCAACCAACAGCAATAGATCATTAAATATTAAAAATAAACAATTATTTTTCTCTCATGGCTATAACACTAAAAGAAGGCGAAAAAGCCCCCTTATTTAAAGGGATCGACCAAAACGGAAAAGAAGTAACATCGAAAGACTTCAAAGGTAAAACGGTAATTTTATATTTCTACCCTAAAGATGACACCCCGGGTTGTACTAAAGAAGCCTGCAATCTTCGCGATAATCATAGTATTTTGTTGGAAAAAGGTTTTGTCGTTGTAGGTGTAAGCCCCGACAATACTGCTTCACATCAGAAATTTATCAGTAAATACGAATTGCCCTTTTCTTTGATTGCAGATACCGAAAAAGAGATACTAACAGCCTATGGTGCTTGGGGCGAAAAAAATATGTACGGTAAAATTTCTATGGGTGTACTTCGTTCCACTTTCATAATTGATGAAAAAGGTATAATAGCCAAGATTTTTAAAAAAGTACAAACAGAAGCCCATACTGAGCAGATACTGAAAGCAATGGGGAAATAACAGTTTTTTTGTGTTAATTTGATACTTTAAAAACTAAGATAATGATCTTTAGTAATTATTCTAAAGGTTAATTGTCAGTGCTAACTAGTTAATTAACTGAAAAATATTTATTACTACAGATTCCTAATTACTTTCGGTCTTTATGGACAGTAAAACCCTACTTTCCAAACTGAAGGCAGACAATGCCGATGCACTGAAAAATATTTTTTACAGTTATCACGGCCCTGTTTTTCAGACAATCTTGCGTATTGTTAATGAGTCTAATACCGCTGAGGATTTGGCTCAGGAAGTTTTTGTGCGCCTTTGGGAAAAAAGATATCAGTTGGAAATTCAGGGCGAATTTGGCCCTTATCTGCGCAGAATGGCCATCAATGAAGCTTTAGGCTATCTTCGCAAGAATAAAAAATACAGTATTGAGGATATAGATGAACAATTCGATCTTTCAAGCGAAAGCAGTTCCGATGCACAGCAGGCGCATTCTGAACTGAAAGAAGCAGTTGGAGAAGCTATGAACAAACTACCGCCCAAATGCAGATTGGTCTTTTCCCTAAGTCGTTTTGACGGCCTTAGCTACAAGGAAATTGGCGAACAGATGAACATTTCAATTAAGACTGTCGAAAATCAGATGGGAAAGGCCCTGAAAATTATGCGTGAGCTGCTTCGGGATTATTTGCCAAGTTTAATTGTTTTTTTTATGAGCGGAATAGGGGCATATTATGTTTTCTGCATCTCTTTGTTTATAATCGCCACGCAGTTATTTTTTTAATTTTTAAAACTGCCTATGAATAAAAATCATATCAATTCTGCTCCCTGGGAGCTGATAGGTAAATCTTTCTCAGGTAATATTTCTAAAGAGGAGCATAATCAGCTTATTATTTGGCAAAATGTATCAGTTGAAAATAAAAAGCTTTTCGATGAAGTTTCGCTAATTTGGGACGAAAGTCAATCAAGTAATAATAAAACTGCTCTTACTAAAGATCAGACTGAAGCTGCCTGGAAAAAATTAGCGCAAAGCATAAAAACCAATAAGGTAAAAAAAATAGCTTTTTACAGAAGCCTGCCAATACTGGTTGCAGCTTCTGTCATTGCGCTGCTATTTTTGGGTTATTGGATGATGCCTCAAATTTTTGGCATCAATACAGAAGTCAGGAGCAAGTGGTTGGCGGTTTCCAATGAAACTTCCGAACCTAAAATAGTGCAGATGCCAGACGGCTCTTCAATCGTTCTAAATAAAAAAAGTACCTTGCGTTACCCTGAGAATTTTGAGCTAAGAAAAGTTGAAATAATCGGAGAGGCCTTTTTTAAAGTGGCCTATAATCCCAAAAAACCATTCATCGTCGAACTTGGCGAGTCCAAAGTCGAGGTCCTGGGAACCTCCTTCAACGTTAGCAGAAGTGCTACTAAATCGGATATTAGTATCATGGTAGAGTCAGGTAAAGTGAATTTCATAACACCTGGAAATGAACCTTTATTACTGCAAAGCGGTAAGGGTGCTGTTTATTCCGGGTCTAAATTATTTCTAAAGAATAATATCAATGCTTCTGCTTGGAAGAATAAATATTTTAAATTTCAAAACAGTCCTGTCAGAGAGATTATCTCATCGATCAATGATGTTTATGGTACTCAAATAAAAGTAACAAACAACAAATTATTGGATTGTGAATTTAATGGAGTTTTTGATAATGTTGAACCAGAATATATTTTGCATGCTGTAAGTTTTGGACTTGGTGCAGAATTAAGCTTCGAGAATAATGTTTACATCATGAAAGGTGGCGGATGTAACTGATTACATTTGAGAAAGTATTTTTTTAAAGTTCATTCCGTTATTAATGGTATGAACTTTTCTTTTTTTTAACAGCTCTTTTTTACTATCTTTAAGGCAGAATCATGCGAAAATGCGCCAAGTATATTTTTTGCCTTTTATAATTATTTTGTATTTCAGAGGCTTTGTTTTTGCTCAAATCAACCCAATTGTTGATTTGAATTATCAGAATAAACCACTGTTTGAAGTGCTGTCTGACTTAGAACGTCAGCATAGGCTTCGTTTTTCATATGCACAGGATCGACTTGAATTGTACAGGAAAATAAACGTTTACATTAAGAAAAAAACATTGGACCAGGCGCTTAAGTACCTTTTCGAACAAAACAATATATCCTATTCAGAAATTGGTGGACAATGGGTCTTGAAAAATGGCCCTGTCAAAACTCTTCAACCTGTTCTTGCAGCGCCAATAAAAAATTATCCTGCTGTCAGTGAAGTCAATACTCTAAAATCACCTCTTCTTCAACCTAAAATTGAAGCAGACAAACCGGTTGTGTTGTCAAATAACAGAATGGAAACGGTAAATTCTATTGGAATACAGTTGCCTGACAATAAAAATTATGCTAGAGCAAACGATA
>JBIKQC010000512.1:0-3491 GCA_044349855.1 Saprospira sp. | reverse complement strand
AGATTCTTCCCAAATAAGTTCAAAATAAAGGACTGTAATGTCGTCCGGCCCCGGGTCAAAAGATTCCAAAAAATATTGAGCAGCTTCATCTGTTTCTTCTTCCCATTCTCCATAAGTTGGGGAATATGCGATGCGTTCAATTTCGGCAGTCAATGTTTTAGGATATTGCGGCAGAAAATCATTATCCAAAATATGAATCAGAACCCAGTATTTCCAAACATGATCATTTGAGCGTAAAATTTCTGTAATTTCATCGCTCAGTTCCACAGAATGCGGACTGAGATAGGCCGCAACAGATACTGCAACCGGCCAATTGATATCCTGAACCCATTCAAACAGTTCCATGGCAAAGGGTTGAACTACCTCAAAATTGGTATTTCTCAAAACCTCGCATGCGTCAAGATCTGATTTATGTTTTGGAATGAAATTCTGCTTCATGAAGTATAGGCTCATTAGGAGTTAAAAGATGAAAGATAAAAGATGAAAGATTGCCGGAGAATAGGGGCTAGGAAATTAGCCGGAAAATAATTTGAAGATTTGTAGAACCGAACGAAGTGAGCTCCGAGTAGCGATTTGAAAATTTGAAGATGTACTAAAAAAATCAGCAGTTCGCTAATAGGAACTTTGTTTACGAATAAAAGTACCAAGTACTCTCTACCAAGTACCTACTTAGGATTCAAAAATTCTCTCCATTCGCCTTGATGAATTCAGTTTCCTAATAAAGTACCAAATACTCTCTACCCTCTACCAAAGTACCAATCTCCTACTTACTGTTCAACAATTCCTTCACCTTCGCCTCCAATTCAGCACCACGCAAATTGGTATAACGAATGACTCCATTTCTGTCCAACAGGAAAGTTCTTGGAATTGAATTCACACCAAACTGCTGAGCAACATTGGAACTCCAGCTGCGAAGCTCGCTCACATGCGAAGGCCATTTTAGGCGGTCTTCTTTGATAGCATCCATCCAGCGTTTTTTCTGAATGTCCATCTGCGCTTTAAGCGATTCAGGATTGCTCTGGAAACGGGCCATAGTGCGGTCGTCCAAACCATCAAAAGAAACACTGTAAATGTCAAAACCTTGTTTGTTGTATCTGTCATACATCGCTACGACGCTAGGGTTCTCCTTGCGGCAGGGACCGCACCAGCTTGCCCAAAAGTCGAGCAGCACTACTTTACCTTTTAAAGATGATAATGCGATTTCTTTTCCGTTCGGGTCTTTCATTCGGATTTCCGGACAAGCACTGCCTACTGCTGCAGGCTGATTCTTCATTTTAGCAGCAAAGTCATCTATGTTTTTGGCAAACTCAGTAGCCACATTCCAATTTGGATAAGCAGTCAAAATCTGATTTTTAACCTGCTGATATTGCTGCAAGTTGGAAGCTGCATCCAAACGGCCAATCAGGAAGAAATTTACCAGCGGCTGATCATTTTTATGTTCGTTCAGGTATTTGATGAGCTCATCGCCTTTAATGTCTGACAAAAGTTTTGACAAAATTTCCTGCGACTGTGCAGAACCTTCAATTTTAACTGATTTAAGTTCATTTTTAATGAGCTCGCCTTCAATATTTATGGTTTCGCCGCCTTCAAGCGCCAACCAGATAAAACTGCTGCCAACGATGAGTCGGTAAATATTCGGATGATCTACTTTGCCATCCAATTTAAAAGCACCCTTATCATCGGAAGTGGTGGTTGACAGGTTTTCAGAAGCATTTGGCATCTTTTTTTCAAAAACTATGTTTTGTCCTGCAGGAAGACCTTTAATCTTAGCCGTAATACTTACAGACTTAGGCTGTGTTGCTGTTGTATTGCTGCCTGTGCTGACAGTAGTATTTTCAGCGGTTTTATCGCCGGAAGCGGCCCCACCGCAGCCAATCATTAACAGAGAAGCTGCAAAAAAGGTTAAAATTTGTTGCTTTTTCATAAATAAAATATTGAAAGTTATAGAGTTATTTATTTTGATTATATGTCTTCTTTCTTTTGTCTCCGATAGTTTCTTCAAATAATTTTAAGATTCTTCTGTATTCATCAGTCCAGCTGCTGGCCTCCACAAAACCATGCGCTTCCATAGGAAAAACAGCCATTTCCCAATTTTCTTTTCCCAATTCAATCAACCTTTGAGACAAACGGACGACATCCTGAAACTGTACATTATCATCGATAATTCCATGCAGAATGAGGAGTTGACCTTTCAGACCTTCGGCGAAATAAATTGGCGATGATTTGCGGTAAGCAATAGAATCTTCAACAGGTGTATTGAGAATATTTGAAGTATAGGGATGGTTATAATGTGCCCAATCGGTAACAGAACGAAGTGCTGCACCCGACTGAAAAACTTCTGGGGCGTTGAACATGGCCATTAGGGTAATAAATCCACCGTATGAACCGCCGTAAATGCCAATTCTGTCTGACGAAATGCCGTATTTTTCGATCAAAAATTTTGCACCGTCTACCTGATCGCTCAAATCCTTGCCACCCATATGTCGGTAAATCCCGGTCCTGAAATCGCGGCCATAACCTGAACTTGCTCTGTAATCAATGTCCAAAACAGTATATCCTTTGTCAGCCAAAAGATTGTGAAACATATATTCTCTAAGGTAGGTACTCCACCATTTATGTACATTCTGCAGATAGCCCGCACCGTGTACAAAAATTACAGCCGGACCGCCTTTTTTAGCATTTTTGGGCCGATAAATTCTTGCACGGACGGCTATGCCGTCATCTGCTTTGAAATAGACCAATTCAGGATCTCTCCAGTTGTATTTTTTGAAAGCTTCAGTTCTCGATTCTGTGAGCTGAAAAGCATTTGTATTTGGCTCATTGGCCTGCAGATAAAGTTCCCATGGTTTATTGGAATAGGAATAACGGATAGCCAGCCACTTTTCATCGGGAGAAAGCTTTACCTCGTTATTTCCTGTCAAACTTGTAATTTTAATTCTTGTGCCGCCATTTACTGACATTTTATAAAAATGCCGTTCTCCGGGATCAACTTCCGAACTTGTGAGGTAGAAATTTGATCTGTCTTTGGACAAAAAAGCGTTTGTAACTTCCCATTTTCCGGCGGTCAATGCTTTTTTATCCAGACTATTGATATTTACGGTATAAAGGTGTGAATATCCCGACTCTTCCGACTGAAACCAAAAATGTTCACCATCGGCCAACCAGCCGCCATTGCCTGCAACGCCCTTCCAGCCTTCAATTCCGGGGCCTCCGATCCAGGCATCGTCGTGCTGTCTGTCCAGTGATTTAATACTGCCTGAGTTTAAATCGGCCAATACAATCCAGCGGTCTTTATTATCCATCGACTTCAGTTCATAAACAACTGACCCTGATTTATCGGAAATATAGGGGCCATGCCAGATGACAGCTCTTGGGTTTTTGTATAAATTGCTGTAACTGCTGTCCTTTTTATTATATTCTGCTAAAAAAGCAGCTTTGTCATAGATGCCGGGAAGGGTTTCCAATTTCAGGTTATAGATGGAATCCAAGCT
>JBIKQC010000511.1:0-3507 GCA_044349855.1 Saprospira sp. | reverse complement strand
AGTGGGATACTGCTTCGCATGGACATCTCGCGCGTCATACTTTTTTCGCCAAACATACGATTCCACAAATTCTTCTTGTGAGTCAGCATTGATAAAATATTGATGTGATTGGTACGAATAAATGTTTCTAAGCCCTCCTCAACAGAAGTACTGCTGCGAGCAGAAAAACTGACAGGTAATTCCTTGAATCTTGCTTCAAATTTTTCCTTAAACACACTTTCTTTTGATTCATCGGGAGTATCCAAAATATTGTTGATGTGGATACAGTGTACTTTTGAATTTATTACAGTAGCAAAAAGAACCAACTGCATGATATTGTCTATATCATTAGGATCATAATCGGTTGCATAGGCAATATTGTTCACATTGTCGAATTCAGCACCGATTGGAATGGCCAAAACAGGACAGCCCGAGTCTCTAATCACTTTTGCAGTATTGGTACCCCACACCTTTTCAGCAGCATTGCCGGCGCCATGCGTACCCATCACAATGATATCAATATCATGTTTTTTTGCAAGTTCTGATATGTCAGTATTCGCACCTGATTCGAGAATATAGTGAATGGTTACAGGATTGATCGTTCCTTCTTTTTTGAACACCAAAGGAGCCTGAGCATTTGATTTCAGATGCTTCAGGAGGTCGCGCTCTTTATCACTGAGAATCTGTTTAATCATAGCTGGAGGCATAGTAGACTCTACATAAGGTGGACGGTAAATATGTACTACATACAATTCAGCACTAAATTCTTGTGCGAGATTATAGGCATAGTTGAGGCCCCAATCAGACGCTCCCGAAAAGTCAACGGGAACTAAAATTTTGTTCATAATTAATTTAATTTTAAATAAATCAGAAATATTGCCCCTGTTTTAAATTGTTCCAAACAAAGTTAAGGGCTAATTGCTGTTTATTAACTGACTCAACACAATAAAAGTATTGACATAGGTCAGTTATTATTTCTTGCCGGCGAATTGCCAATATAAACCAGCTTATACTTTTTATTTTCATAAAGTATTGGAAAAGAGCATATTGTTTCGATGTATAATATTGCATAAGTTGCGCCGTATTTAATATACAACTGATGCAGTTTATCTTCTTTTATCAGCTTATATGCAGGTTCAAATGCCCATAGTACTGCATCGAAACCTTTCAGGTCAGTCCAACCGTAACAGTCAAAAACTCTTTCTTTCCAATAAAGCATTTTCTTTCCGCTGAAAGGTAAAGTTTTGAAGCTGACGAGCAAGGCCCTTTCAGCCAAATATCTGATTTCTCCCATCATCGGAGGGACGACCAGGACAGTTTCTGAAGGAGTCAGTTTTTTGATTTTTGAAGCTAATTCTAGCATTTCCACTGGAAAATCGTTCAGGTCAAATTGTCGGGACATTGCTTTTTTCAAAGGCTTATCACTTTCTGACCTTTGATGTTTGCTCCAATAGGAAATGAGGCCGGAAGCTGCAATTATCCAAACAATTATTTGTAATCTGTAAGTCTTAAAAGCGGCAAAGAGTGGGAGTGAAAACAGGAAAAATGCCCATAAATATATATCTGCAGCACTTTCGCTGCTGAGCCAGCCCAAATACCCGCCCCTACAGCCCAATACCATCACTAATATAACTTCAAAGGGCACAAGAAATTGAGGCAACTTAAGCCGGCGATGCAGTACTGAACTGCTTCCCCATAATAAAAATATCCAAACAAGATTGGGCAATGCGAAGCTGCTCAAGAGGGCAGACCAGGCATAAATCCTGTTCAGGTGCTGACCGCTGAATAAATGTATACCTATATAGCCTCCGACCCAAATCAAACAGAACCATTTAAGGATATACAGCAGTCTGAAAGTGTGTGCAATCACAAAGAGCTTCATCGGATAAATTTCCACAAAAACATATCCGCCAATGGCTAACATTAGTAATATAAAAACTGAAGAAAGTGTAAGCCATTGAATTTTTCTTCTATCCTGCTCTGCAGCAAACCAGGCTGTCCAACTCATCAAAAGCAGAACTAGCAAGTAAATGCCGGCCTTTATTTCTGCCGGATTAAGAAAAACAGAGGGGAGGACATGGTGCGGTACCCGAAAATGTGCATAAAGGTCTATAAATGATTTATCATCTAATACTTCCCCTTTTGTAAAGAAAAACGGAACAATGCTGAGTAAACACATCAATACAAAAAATCCGAAGCCCTTTGCCCAGGCGCTGTATTTTCTGAAATTAAATTTATTGGAAAGGGCATTGTCGATAAACCCAAGCCCGAGAAAAATGAGACCGCATTCAGGCCCTGCCAAAGGATGAATGAGCGCAGCTATTCCAAAAAAGAAACCAGCAAAATGCCATTGACTTCTGATAACAAAATTTAATGCAATGAGAATAAGACTAAATGCCAGCGCATTTGGTGTGAGATAGGCAGCATGTACTTCTGCCACAGATCCAAGTTCTGCTGTAGGTACAGCCATAACCAGCATCACAGCTAGCAGTCCCGACCAGTTATTGGACCCGAAAAAATGTCGGGTAATATGATAACTGGACCAGGCGATGCCGTAGTTGGCAAGAAATGTAAGGCTTAGAAAAAGCCAAGGCAGCGGAATTATTCTATTCAACAGATTGATCAGCAGAGAATAGTAATATCTGGGATCATAATTTTCATCATTGGCATTGAGAAAAAAATCATTTTTTAGGTATTCGGCATCAGCTGCACGAAAAAGCAGGGGCAGATGTTCCACATGGTCCATCTGACCGAACTGATAATCCCAAAATGTAGTCAGTAGTGCTGAAATTAGGATAAATAAAAATATATTGATTCTTTCTATTTTCATGTAGTTATGCTAATAGGCAAAACAAAAATAGAAAATGCGATTTCTAAACTATGAGAATGTTTAGTTTTTTTTCAGCAAATGCAAAAATTGCGGCGCTGTCAACGCATTCATGAATGCCTCTAAATCCTGAATGTCCTGTTCCGTAAGCCCCAAAGGCTTGGCCAAAAGGCTATCTCTGTTCATTCCATGAGGGCGGAATTTATCAGGTTCATTATAATATTCTATTACTTCCCGCAGTGTACTGAAACTGCCGTCATGCATGTAAGGGCCCGTTACTGCAATGTTTCTTAAAGAAGGTACTTTGAATTTACCTATATCTACGGTATCATTTGAAAAGTCGAAACGGCCTTTGTCTTTATCTTTTAAATTATCAAAAAGTCCGATGTTCCTAAATTCATCACCGGTAAGATCCGGGCCGAAATGACAGTCAAAGCATTTGCCTTTTACATTGAAAATTTCAAGACCTCTAATTGCAGAGGCTGAAATTACGCTGGAGTCGCCCATTGAATAGCGGTCATGTGCCGAACTTGTCTCCAAAGTGCGTTCAAAAGCAGCAATGGCATCTGCGAGCAGCATTTTGCTTGGCTTTTTGCCGTAAACACGGTTGAACGCTTCTGTATAATAGCGGCTGCTAATGAGCCTTGCCACTGCACTGTCTATGGGCAGATTCATTTCCAGCGGATTTTCAATTGGCATTA
>JBIKQC010000080.1:0-12365 GCA_044349855.1 Saprospira sp. | reverse complement strand
GTTTCACGGTCCTTCGGTTCAAAACCCAAAAAACGAGTAAGTGCTTAGTTTCACAGCAATTTAGGCTTGGAACCCGAAGGCTCCGCGAAGCGAATAGAATTTCTAATGACGGATTTGGGTTAAAATAAAAGATATGGAATTTATCGTTCTGCTCCGCGGTATCAATGTCGGCGGACATAAAAAAGTAAAAATGGAGGACCTGCGCAAAGTTTTGGAAAGTGCAGGATATATAAACGTAAAAACTTATATACAGAGCGGAAATATCCTTTTGGAAACAGAGAAAGAATCAGATAAAAAGCTGGCTTCTGACATCGGCAGGCTGATGCTTGAACATTTTGGTTTTGAAGTTCCCGTATTGTCGAGAACAATGGCGGAATGGGCAAAAATTACAGCAGATCTTCCCTTTGAAGAGTTATTGATTGAATTTTTGCATATTACCCTGCTCGATGAACTGCCTGACCAAAAAGCAGTGGATGCTATTGATAGGAGCAAATTTAATCCCAATGAAAAATGGCAGGTCATTGGAAAAACTGTTTATCTCTATTGTCCGGACGGCTATGGCCATACAAAACTGACCAATGAGTTTTGGGAGAAAAAATTGGGATCAGCTGCAACTACCAGAAACTGGAAGACTGTATTGGCTATGTTGGATTTGAAATAAATGTTTCTAATAAGAAAGGAAAAAGCCGTACAACATTCTGCTATACGGCTTTTTTAAATTGACTCACCCTCCCTACTGTATCCCCTCACATATAAAAGAGGGTTAGGCACTATGGCCAATAATCATGTTGAGAAAGAAAATCGAAAAACTTTAGTCTTCGTTTTTGAGTACCCACAGTGACCAAGGTATCAACCTACGAACTTCTTTAATCTTTAAACTTTTATCTTTCAGCTTAATTTTAAGTCTTAGCCTCCCCTCCGGCATCTGCAGCGCCGGCTGCAGCGGCACGTGCTTTATTGATACGTTCCAGTTCCTTGTCGATATAATAAAGGCTTTGAGAACCGCTGCCGATGAGTCGGATTTTGTCCAAAATTTCGCGAACGAGTCCCTCCTCTTCACGCTGTTCACCCACATACCACTGAAGGAATACAGTGGTGGCGTGGTCATGACCTTCCTGACTAAGTGTCATCAGTTTGTTGATGGATTCTGTCACTGCACGTTCCTGATCATAAACCATTATGAAAACGGTTTGAATAGATTCGAAAACAGAGTCAGGTTTATCTACAGCAGGGATAATGGCATGACCATCCATATCATTGATATAATGGACGATTTTCAACATGTGCATACGCTCCTCGTCAGACTGTGCATAGAAAAAAGCAGCACAGCCGCGCAGACCTTCACGGTCGCACCAGGAGGCCATTGAAAGATATGTTGCCGAAGAATTTGCCTCAAGATTGATTTGCGCATTCAGCGCTTCAAGGATATTTTGTTTTAACATAATGTCTTTGGATAAAGGTGAAAAAGTAATTTCTTTTTCAACGTGTTGAATTCTTAACAACAGGAACTAAAACAAGTTTAAGGAAATGGGTTTTTTCCTATTTATTGCCTTCGCCTGAAATTGTTATCAAAAGGTCTATGTTTTCCACAAGACCCAAAGCTAATGCGGAAAGGGAACTTTCCAATTCGTTTTTGTCGAGATTTAAAAGTTCCAGGGTGTCACGGAAAATCAGGTGCTTACCGCTTTCGTCCAATACAAATGCACCGTAAACCAAACGACGGTTTGCCTGAAGCAACTGTTTGTAAAGCTCCGGCATATCAACCGCAACTTCCAAAAGTTTTTGTTCAATAATAAGAAGATCACCTTCGATATCCAGAACCATGCTGCTTACACCATTGTCTTCATTGTTGATGATCAGCATTTCATCTTCGGTAATTTCCTGCAGGATTTCATACCCAAGCTCAAGGACAAATTCCTTTACTTTTGCAAAGTAGCTCATATTGTTATATTTTTTGAAGTTTTTAAGTGAATATTTGTCTTAAAAATACAACTTATGTTTGTAATAATAAAGTTTAAACAAAGTTTTTGGGTGAAGTTTTCCTGACAGCAGTCATATTGAAAAATAAGTTATATCATTATTTGACTGCATTCCATGTTGTAAATTTGTACTATGCAAAAAGCATATAAAATCCACAAAACAACATGAAAAAATTAAACTTTTTAATAGTATTCGGACTCCTTATTGGGCTGTTGGTCAATACTAAGGCGCAAGAACTGTTACCTGTTTCTGTAAATCCAAGCGCAGAGGCCTCCCCCAACTTTCAGCCAAGCCGACACAATAACTGTGGCAATACAAAGGCTCTATGGGATGTACAATTTTCTCATCTCATTTCTTCATCGACTGCGCCTATCAGTGGTGCTATGGGCATTTGTCATTACAAGGCCGGAAATGAATTTTGGGTAAGCAAATGGGGTAGTGACACCCTTTTTAGATTTAATGAATCGGGTGTCTTTCTTCAATCGCTACAACTTGCAGGTCTTACGGGGGTACGTGCCCTAACAACTGATGGCACTTATCTTTATGCCACAAATAATAGTGCTATAATCTACCGGATTAATCCTGTAACAAAAACGTTGGCACCCCCGCATATAACTACTACCATTACCCAAGTAAGACACTGCAGTTACGATCCTACCGCTAACAGCGGTGACGGGGGATTTTGGGTAGGAAATGCAAGTACAGACATTACACTTATTAATATGAGTGGAACAACAACACTCACTATTTTGGCGGCAACTCATGGCATTACTGGTATGTACGGTTCTGCTGTTGACACTTTCACCTCAGGAGGACCCTATCTTTGGTTATTTACACAATCGGCACCCAATTATTGTCAGATTTTTCGCATGAATTTGGCTACAGGAATTACGAGCGGTATAAGCCATGACGCAATGGGGGATGTTGGTACTAGTCTAAGCAGTGGGTTAGCAGGAGGCTTATTTATCTCTGATGGGATTATTAGCGGAAAGGCCACATTGGGAGGCATTATTCAGGGAACACCAACCAGCGTGATGTTTGGCTATGAGTTGGTCAACTTGCCCATAACGGGCACAAATTCTCTGTTTTCGGATGCAAGTTTCAGCATCTTCCCAAATCCAACAGCTGATAAACTTTTTGTGCGTTTTGAAGATGCCAATATGATAGAGGTTGACATGGAACTGATCAGTATGACGGGACAGGTACTGCGCCGCCGTTTGGCCAATCCTGCTGCGGAACTTATGGTTGCCTTCGATGTTGAGTCGCTTCCTGCAGGCATGTATTATCTGCGTATCCGCAGCGAAGCGGGAGACAAAACTTATTCTGTGATTAAAAAATAGGTTTTACTCTTTCTTTTCCAATTCGAGCACTTCGGGCTTTATGCTGGGCCTTTCCGCTTTTCGCGCTGTATTGCTGTTGTCATAAAGTACCGGCTCCGGCTGAGGTTCATCGAAAGGATTTTCAGGTGCGACAAATTCTTCTTCTGCTGTCTGCACTTCTTTTGGCACCGGGTCAGGCGGATAATCCTACGGTTACGAATAATTCAGGTAAAATTCAAATGAGTGAAAGTGGTTTTGTTGTAAATGCAAAACCAGTTATCATATTTTAGTATGGGATTCAGAAACCGGGAAATCAAAATTGTATGGTTCGTAGCTCATATTGATATATTTTTTGAAATTTTGAATTGAATATTTGTCTTAAAAATACAACTTATGTTTGTAATAATAAAGTTTAAACAAAGTTTTTGGGTGAAGTTTTCCTGACAGTCATATAGTGAGCTAACTAGCATCACTATACTATATTGTAATTTTGGAGGAATAAAAAGCCAATAAAATCAATAGGTACTTCGCCGCCGTTTGACCAATCCTGCTGCGGAACTTATGAGAGAAAATCTATCCAGTTTTTAAAAAAATAACCTCAGAGCAGCGCAAGGTCCTTAGCAACGACATACAAAAGATAACCAAAATAAATAGGTCATTTAGTAACAGTTAAATTCTGTCTGTTTTATAATGGAACGCAAAAAATTGATTCATTTAAATCCTCCCAAATCTGAGGATTTTTGTTTTTACCTGTAACAAAATATCATTTCCGGCGTTAAAAATCAACCAAAACCAATATTATGAAACTCAAATATTTTCTTTTCTGTCTGCTTTTGGGACTCAACCATATAGGCCGGGCTCAGGAAAATCTTCAATTTTTATCCAAAGAGACGCTGTTTTACGCACCTACAAGCGCCATTATCAGTCCAACGGAGGCTAATAAACTCAATACTCTAATATCAGCTGTCGGCGAAAAAAAAATTGGAAAGTTTATCATACAATCTCACACCGATTCGGTTGGAGATATGAAGGAAAACCAAATACTTTCTGAAAAACGCAGCAAAGCTGTACTGAATTATCTCCTCAGTAAGGGCATTGCCAAAGAACTGATTTATACGGAAAACAATGGTGAAGTAAAGCCGCTGTCTGACAATGGCAGCGACGAAGGCCGTCGCAACAACAGATGTACTGTTGTGGAACTCTATGAGTTAAAAGAAGTGGAACTGATGATTCCAAACAGTATTAAAATAAGCGGCACACTGAAGGACGGGGAAACGAACCTGCCGATTGCAGATTCTATGGTTTTGGTTTTCCATAAAGAAAATCCCGATACCGTTTATACCGATAAAAAAGGCTATTTTGAAGTCAATGTTCCCGATAGCGCTAAAGCTGTCGACTTTTTTGTGAAGGATTATTTCTTCAGTACGGTGGAACTTTCAAAAGATAAAAACAATGTAAAATTGGATTTGCCTTTGACAAAAGCAAAAATTGGCAACAAAGCAAATTTTGACAATATCAATTTCTATGGCGGAAGTCCGATGATGATTAGCGGATCCTATAAAATATGCGATAAAATTGTACGTTTTCTTAAATATAATCCTGAACGTGTTGTGGAAATCGGCGGACATGTGAATGTGCCAAATTCAGATAAAGTTTCACAGAATTCAGATGATTATATGCTCTCCATGAAGCGGGCCAATAGAGTCTGTATCTATCTTGCAGAAAAAGGAATTAAGGCAGAACGAATGGTTGCCAAAGGTTATGGAAATTGGCATATGCTTTATCCGATTAATCCAACTGGTGAACAGCAGGTGAAGAATCGCAGGGTAGAGGTAAGGATTATTAAATAGGTATAACACGGTAGGGACGTTAGATTTAATATCCCTACGCGTTATCTAAAGTCCTACTGGTTTATTTAACTGTACCTTTTATCAACAGCATCAGCTCCTGTTTTTCGGCATTGCTGTAAATGCGGAGCGTATCTGTAATTTTTCCTTTTTTACCTTTCAGATCAAGTTTGGCACGGATGACTCCCGTCTCTCCGGCAGCAAAAAGCAAAACGGGCCAGCGCAGGATGGCATCGCTGCTGCTCAGCACTTTTCGGATTTCCAAAGGTCTTTCTCCGCTGTTGCTGAAATTCAATTCGTAAATGAATGGTTTTCCTGCGGGAATGCTGTCGAAAAGGTACTCTTTCTTTTCAAATTCGAGCACTGCAGGCTTTATGCCCGGCCTTTCTGCTTTTCTCGCGGTATTGCTGCTGTCGTAAAGTACCGGCTCCGGCTGAGGTTCATCGAAAGGATTTTCAGGTGCGACAAATTCTTCATCTGCTGCCTGCACTTCTTTTGGTGCCGGGGCTTGAGAACAGGAAATGATAAAGGGTATAAGGAGAAAAATGTATTTCATATTTGGGCATTTAGAATGGCAATTGTTTTTCCAAGCAGTTTTCAATGTCTATTTCATTGCAAAATACAGCTTCTGTTGTAGGAAAGGGGGATTTGGCGTATAGTTTTTTGGCGTTAGGAGCAAGAAATCCATTATCTTTACTATCCAAATAATTGTGTAAAGAACTAAAAAGCCAATCTTGTCCGTTTTTTCGGAATTGATGTTTTACAGGATTTTCATGTATGTAATTTATTGTTTTGAACAAATATTCCTCACTGTCGATATAGGCTCTACGAATTTGATCTACAAATAATGCACCGCGTCTATTGAACCTTTTGTTAACCGCTTTTGCATAAGAATTTAGAAAATTACTCCAATGCTGCATTACAAATTTATGGCTGTCATAGGAATAGTCCTCCGGTATATTCAATTCATTTTTGGCTTTTACTTTTATTAGAAAATGAAAATGATTGGGCATTAGGCACCATGCATAGGTATCGGCAACAGGACAAATATATTTTACAAACTGACGGAGAAAAAAATGATAGTTTTCATCTTCCAAAAAGATATTTTCGAATCCGACAGCATGGCTGAAAATATGGTAATATCCTTCGGGGATAAATGCAACTTTATATTTCATTGGGATTTTTGATTGGATTATCAATGGGTTAACAATGCAAATCTCCTCCCATTATTTCAAAAAATCAAGAGCAAAAGCAAAATAAATATAAAAAAGAGCGTTTTTTTTATTTCGTTAGCGCGCCCCCAGATTATACCCCAGACCTTATAGGTTTTATAAACCTATAAGGTCTGGGGAGGTCTGGGGAGCGACAATAAAGTTAAATTTGAATCCTTTTGTATAAAACATGGCACAGCACTTGTATAGTTCGAAGAGATTTATTATTTTTAACGTCAATAAAAAATTTAATACTATGAACTACGTAAATGCTTTTCAGAAAATAGGTTTGACCTTTGCTGCTATTATTTTCAGTTGTGCAGCTTTGTTTTATTCTATCAATCCTGCTCAGGCGGATAATCCTACGGTTACTAACAACACCGGTAAGATTCAAATGGCTATGGATGGTTTTTCTTTGAATGGAAAATCTGCATTTCATATTATTGTTTGGGATACAGAAACAGGAAAGTCTAAAACCTACACCTATAATAACAACAATAATAAATTCGTAAGTGCAGATTATCAACTACCTACAACTCCTCTTTATTAATAATAAAATTTACTGAAATGGCAGTCACAAAAATGGAGGTAAAAGCAATTATAAAGAACTGTTTTTTAGCCTAAAAAATGAGCTTGACGAAGAAAAACTTCTGCAATTGGGATATACAAATATTAACGGTTATTGTGAAAAGCTGAAACATCTCTGCCTGCATTATCCCGACAAAGATTATATGCGGCCCTATATTAAAATAGAATGGATTGCACTGATTCAAATTCTGGCAGACTGGCGGGAAAATAGCGATAAAGACCCTGTTTTCATCCTGCATCCCGGAAATTTTATCATGAAACCCAATGCCGATAATTCTGCAATTATTGAAATTGAATTAAAATTTACCCTACTGACTTAATACAATTTTTGCGTTCAAAAGTCATTAATAATCAGGATCCTGTTAAATTTTAAGTACTATTAATAAAACATGGCACAGCACTTGTGTAATTGAAATAGATTATTTAAATTTACCAATTATAAAATTCAATACACTATGAAATCTATTAAATTTCTCGACGCCTGCAAAGGCATGATGTACCTTCTTATCGGCATCGGTATTGCTTCTTTCGGTATCGCTTCTATTACCGGAAATACGGTTAAAGCTGATAATCCTACTATTACAAACAGTGCTGGTAAGATTATGATGAGTGAAAGTGGGTTTGTAATGAATGGAAAGCCTATGTATCATGTTTTAGTATGGGACACTGAAACTGGGAAATCAAAACTTTATGGTTATAACCCTGTTTCAAATACAATTAAAAATGCAGACTATCAACTACCATCATCACCTCTTTATTAATAATAAAATTTACTGATTATGGCAGGAGAACAATTAGTCACAAAAATGGAGGTAAAAGCCTTCAAGGATATAAAATTTGCCTTAGCAATTTCAGCAAATATATATTTGAACCTCAGGTTTCCCTGAGGTTCATTTTTTTGTTAGTATTAAAACGGATATGAAGAAAACAGCGCAATCTTTTGGGTCTCAGTTATACAACATAACTGCCGCCCAAGCCGCCGCCAAGATCCGTATTTCCTAAAGCACTGCCCTTCTGAAGCAGTTCCTCCAGATCCAGCTGTTCGTCTATTTGGGTCAGCATACTTAGGCCCATTTCCAGATCCAGATAATCAAAATCAATAGTTTTCTGTGCCATTGCACCGGAAGCCACCGGTACAGGGACTTTTAGGTGTCCCGAGCTGAGCTCCACATAATGTTCATCATCGAAAACTTCAATTCCTGCAGCCTTGAAGCGCAGATCGCCCAAAGCAATAGCAATTTGGCCCAAGTAACGCCATCTGTCCTCCTTATCTAAAATGTCAAGACTGCCCGGACCGCTAACCGTAGCATTGCCTTCCATATCGCTGAAGGCACCGCTTAATTCCAAGCGGCCTTCCTCATTTAGAAGGTATTCCCTAACGGAAGTGACTGTAGTTTCAGGCGCGGTAAAATTTATTTTTTCACTTGTAAACTGCAATAGGCTCTTGGCGTATTCGTCAATCTTCTCGGAAGCAATTTCCACAGTAGCTTCCTGCTCCAAAATTGTAACTTCCTGCTCCCCTATTTTATCCTGACTTACATCGATTTCTTTATTCAGCCTTACAATATCTTCTTCATCATCCGTATTCGCAATTTCCAGATTCTTTTTGTCAATCAGGTCATTAAGCAGATTCACCTCATATTTAAGGTCAAAAATTTCCTCATTGGTATCGTAAATAGCGTATTTTTCCAAATCGGAGGAAGATCGGGTTTTGTAAATTTCCCGTCTCAACTCATCATTCTCTTCCAACCAATCGATATCTGCTATATCGCCATCTTCAATAACCTGCGCTGCAAGCAGCTCATGTATAGAATCAAGCTGTGACAGTGCTAAACCGGAACCAGTCTGATCCAAACCCGAACGGCCCGACAGTTCATTCTGAATTTCCTGCAAGAAGCCGCCCTCAAATCCTTTGAAGAAAAGTTCTCTCATTTTTTTCCAGGGGCCTTCCAACTGACTCGTAAAAAAAACTCTTACATCTGCAATACCTTCTATAATACCTTTCAGCTCATTATTGAGTTCATCTCCCTGTGCATCGATAAATTGATCCATATCGATACTTGGCTTATAATCGAGCGGAACTTTATCTTTAAATTTTTTAAAAATTTTCACATAACCGATCATTTTACTTTTAAACTGTTTATAGGCATTTTCATTATCTCTTGAAGGCGCTTCTTTTTTGAAGGCCTTGTATTCTTTCTCGATACTTTTATTGAAAAACTTACGAAAAATATTAACTACATTGAATTTCTGACCCAACATCTCCGGTTCGGACAGATCACTTCCCTTATTCAAATCCCGAACAAGTTTGCCACCGTCTGAATAGCCGCTTACAAAAGATGTATCGGCCTGATTGCTGATTGCGGTTAAAGACTGCTCCAAAAACTTTTCACCGTCGCTTTTTACCACTTTGGCCTCAGCTTTTGCATCAAAACCATCCGTCAATCCATGTTCAAAGCCCATTTCATAACCCTCGGCAAATTTGCTGAGATAATTGAGCCATTCTTTCTTTTTATCCTGCAGTTCTTTTTGTTCTGTTTCGTTGTCGAGCGTAAAACTGAGTTCAGTATTCAAGGCAGTTTTATAGGCCGCCATTACCTCTTTTGGTTTTTTATCTTTAGTTTCTATTTTGCCAAGTGTCTTGGGCAGATCGAGAATTTTTTTGTACTTCTCTGCCATTGCTTTCGGATTTGCAGCATCGGCATTGTATTTCATAGACATAAATGCCTTAGTCATTGGTCCAAAACAGGCAATAAATCCTTCCGGCATTTGTGCAGGGCCGTCCTCTGCAATTGATTTGAATAATTTTATTATATCCGGATTTTTATCCTCCAAGGCTTTTTTATATGCATTGTCGAAACCTTTTTCGTAGGCATCGGCATAGGCATCACCCTCTCTTTTTCGAAGATCCGCTATATGTTGCTGCATAACTGCATTTCTTAACAGGGCGGTATTGGCTTTACCGCCAATTTTATCAATTGTACCCTGTTCTCTGCCTGCAACAAAACCCTCTTGGTATTCTGACGCAAAATTTTGATGTTCAGCAGGCGTTTCCGCTATATTTTGCACACTTGCATCACCTTTAGTGGCAAGTTCAAGCGCTATGAAATATGCAGCAAAATAGGCTTTTTTCTTGTTGAACGTTTCTTCAAATCCTTTTTGATAACCCTCAAGCATTTCTCCGTTGAGTGTATTAGTTACTTCATCTTCCGGTATTTTTGCCCTCCCTTTTTCCGCCATTTCTTTTTCGTAAGTCTCCGCAGCATCTTCAGCGTTTTCTTTACCCAAAAGATATCCGCTGTTATAGGTCGGCCCGGACATTTCGACCTGCAGATCTTCATTTTTAACTGTTCCGGTCAGAACCTGCGCAGACAATTGTGTACCCCGCTCACGTCCCAGCAAATAAGATTTATTGGAAAGATCCTGAGCCAGGTCAGTTCCGGGCAAAGCCTCATACATTTCAAAAACAGATGCCAACATTCCGTCGGGCAGCGGGGCTCCGCCTTTTTTATAGCCCATCAGAAAGCCTCTCTGATAATCAGCCTCTTCTGACTGTTCCGAAGTTACCGCTTTTTGAGCCTCTGACATGGCAGTCTCATAGCCCTTTTTAAATTCGGCCAGTTTTTTATCCAGCTCCGGTTTATACTTACTTTCCGGAATATCATCTTCACTGATATTAAATCTTGTGGATAAAGTACCTAATACTTTGGCTTTCAGGGGTGCCTCTGCTGCCTTTAGAACTGAATCCAAAATTTTTGAATGATTGGCCAGCGCATAATTTGCTTGTTGTATCAGATTGAGTACTGGTTTTTCGCCCGTTTCCTCCTTTTCAGTAATTACTTCCAGGCCTTCTATGGAGAGTGACTCCAAGTCTTTCGATACCTGAAGTCCTGCCTTTAGGGTATAAATTTTCAACCATTGGTTATAATGCTGATCATAACCCGTGCGGTAGCTCTCGCCTGCACTTGACAGTGCCAAATTTCTTTTCTCTTCGTTGTTGGCACGACCTAAGGAGCCCAAAGCCTGATTTTGGAAATTCTGAAATTGTGCCTGACTGCCTCCGGCCTGATAGCCTTCGTTATATTTAGCCCGACCTTCTGCATCTGCAACTTTGCCGCTCATTGCATCCTGATATCCCGCTAAATAATTATTTCCAAATTCTTCACCAAGAAATTTTCCGGCTTCATAACCGTTGATGTAAGAATTGACAAGAATAGTAATGTCTTCAGAATGCTTAATTTCATACTCTTCCACCAGATCTTCAACCTCACTTACGAGACCTTTCTGTTTAGGCTCCCCCTTCTTTTTATTCCAAGCTTTAGCTATATCTTCCCCTCTTTGGGTCAGTGGTTTTTTATAATAATTATAAAATTCCTCATAGGCTTCCTCTCGGCCAAAATCAAAGAACTGCTTTTCTTCTTTGTTTCCTTTTCTGAGAGCATCTTTCTCGGCAAGTGCTGTTTTTTTAGCACCTGTAAGCTCTTCTTTTGCCTTTACAGCAGCGGCTCCTACAAATACTTTTTCGTTATATCCTGCTGTAAAGCCGTTTTTGAATTCTGCTCCTTTGCCGAGTGCTTTTTCAAAAGCTGCATCAATTTTTGCATCCAGGTCAGCAGGCAGATTAGGCAGTTTTCTGGCATTGAACACAGCAATACCAAAGTTCCTGCCGCTTACAAGTCCCTGCTGGAAAAGATTTGCTCCAAATTCATCGGAATCGCTGCCAATCTGATTGTCGCGATTTGTTTTCTGAGCTTCCTGTTTTTTGGCAATTTCGTTGTAATAGCTTTTATTGTAAGCCTCGTAATAGCCTTTTGAATATTTGGCATCATTAGCCAAATCTATTGTATTTTGAATCGTCAAAAGGTTATTTTCAATCTTTTTTATTTTTTCTTCCAGTGCCTTTTCTTCTGAGGAAACTGTTTGAACAGCCGGAACTTTTGTCAAACGGGCAGCCGCCAGAGCTGATAGTTTTCTGCTGTAGCTTTCCTTTAGCACGGCCGCAGCACCGGCAATCTCACCTATTTTTACCCCTTTCAGGTAGCGTTCGTCAACTTTATCCGCAGCTTCTTTTTGCTGACGCTGACGACCGGTAACCTGCGAAGCATAGGTATTATAGGCCCTGAAATAGGCAGTATCAAATTTCTTTTTGTCTTCTGCTGTCTGTTTTGAGACCTTATCTGTTTTAAAATAGTCCAAAACATCCTTTGGAATCGGATAAGAATCTTTTACAAAATCGCTGAGATTGGCCTCTCCCTTCAGTACTTTCAATGCCATGCTTTCCGAATTGGGAAAACCGCCGGATTTGATCATCATTTCCAAGGTACCCTTTATCATTCCTGCATTGTGGTGCGGATCGGTTTTCAGCAGTTCATCAGATTTACTCTTTTCGGCAGTTTTTGCCGTCTGACCGTCCATATAAC